>JASFHE010000523.1:0-5068 GCA_050123415.1 Desulfobacteraceae bacterium
AGTAGCTATCTGTCAGTTCACCAGCCCGGGAGCGCCAATACTTTATGGCGGCATACCAGGGATGGCGAATTTAAAGACAATGGGTTACCTGGGCGGAGCCGTGGAATGCGGCATAATGAACGCCGCTGTACATCAGTTATCAGATCGTGTAAAGATCCCAAATTATAACTCTTCCGGTTTAACTGACTCAAAGGTATCTGACGGCCAGGCCGGATACGAAAAGGCCTTTACAACTCTGCTGGCTGCAATGGGTGGATCCAACTATACCCACCACGCGGCAGGTATGCTTGAATCCATGTTGACTATTGCACATGAACAATTTGTCATTGATGACGAGATCATAGGCAGCTCATGTAAAGTGCTCAAGGGTATCAACTGTGATGAAGAACATCTTGCCCTTGATGTGATCGAAGAAGTGGGAGCCGGTGGCAACTACATGATGTCCCCGCACACCATGGAGCATCTTTATGATGAATATTACATGGGAAACGGTGTGACCGACCAGAAAAGCCGATCCGGGTGGGAGAAGGACGGAAGCCTTGATATCAGCGAAAGAGCAAGAAAAATCGCCAGATCGATCCTTGATAAGCCTTCAGAGAGTTACATTCCTGAAGATATTGACCGGGAGATAAGAAAGAAGTTTAAAATTCTATTGACTAAATGATAAAATTAGTAATTTTTAATTGTATTGAATTCATCAATATTAAGACTACTGGATTCCCCGGCTTGACCGGGGAATCCAGTAGCAAAATATCTAAAAACGACAGATTTATCATTCTCCTCTGTGATATCAAAGAGTATCGGCATAACTTAGTTATTTCTTCTATTTCTATCTGAACAGGCTAAAGGAGTCTATCGGTGCTCTAAGGTTTTACTCAATTCCTCCTTAACAGTCGGCCCCAGTTTTTTAAGAGTTAATGGTTTCTTAATGTATCTTCCGGCTCCCAACCTTTGGGCTTCATTAACTTCTTTTGTGTCCGCATACCCGCTGACTATTACTGCCTTTTGTTCAGGATGTATTTTTATTATTCGTTCATAGGTTTCACGCCCATTAATCCCCTGATCCATAATCATATCCAGGAGGACTATATCCGCACTTTTATTCTGTAAATATGCTAAGGCCTCTTCTCCGCTTGATACAGATTCCGCTTTGTAACCCAGCACTTCCAGCATATTACAGGTGATCTCTCTCTGGCTCGCTTCATCATCAACAACCAGCACGCTTTCTCCATTCCCTTTATAGTCTTCTATTGATAAAGGCATATCCTTAACAGCTACTTTATCTCTGACTATTGGAAAGTATAATTCAAATGTTGTACCATTCTCATCACTTGACACATTAATATATCCGTCATGATCCTGAACAATATTCCATACTACAGCAAGCCCTAAACCGGTGCCGCTTCTTCCCATGACTTTCTTCGTAAAAAAGGGTTCAAAAATCTTTTCCATGTGTTCTTTTAGAATACCCGATCCATCATCTGTAACTTTAAGGACAGCATATTCTCCTATTTTCACATCATCATAACCTCTAATTGGTCTGTCCACATATCGGTTCATAGTTGACACAACCACGTTACCACTTCCTTCAATGGCCTCCGAGGCATTTGAAACCAGATTCATGATTAATTTTCTGATATGAATCAGAGAACCGCTAATATTCATTAGATCTTTATTCAGGTCTGTTTTGACTGTCACAGTAGGATGATACTGTATAAGCTTGGCATATTCCGGAGATGCTTTATATTCATTGATAATATTATTTAGATTAAGGCTTTCTTTTGGAGTGGCAACTCCCCTGGCTATTGTGAGGAGGTCCTGTACAATAGCTACCGCCCTCATGCCTGAGTCCTGTATTGTCTGTATAGGTTTTCTGTACTTGTTGTCTTCAGGCAGATTTAAAAGAAGCAGTTCAGGATAGCTTACAATCCCAGATAGAACATTATTTAGATCATGCGCAACTCCACCGGCCAGAAGTCCCAGAGATTCCATTTTTTTTGCTCTAATGAGTTTTTCTTCACTCTCACGTAACCTTTGCTCTGCCCGTTTGCGTTCGGTAATATTTTGATTCACGCCTATTGTCTTTATTGCTGTTCCATTCTTGTCCCTGACAATAAAAAGTCGAACGGTGATATGACCGATAGTATTATCAGTGTATATTATACGGTGTTCCAACTGTTTACTTAAGTCGATTTCATCCAGTCTGACGGCCTTCTGCATCTCTTCAACAACAAAAGGAATATCATCCTGGTGAACAAAACGTTTTGCATATTCACCGGATGACATTTCATAACCTCCAACCTCATCAACTGAAGTACCATATATTTTGTAAAAATAGTCATTGAATGTAAAAAGATCTCTTTCCACATCATACTCCCATGGCCCGAGGCCGGCTATCTCAATAGCTGTAGACAATTGCATCTGAAGCTTTTCCTGCATTTTTTCAGCTTGTCTTCTACCGGTGATATCCTGGTAAACTCCAAAACACTTTGAAGCTACACCTTCATCGTCATACTCCTGTTTACCAATAGACCGAATATTTTTTTCATTGCCATCCGGGAGTACAAGACGAAATTCTACATCCCATTCGTTATTGGCTTTTAATATTTTCTTGATATCTTCCCTAATTCGTCCAATATCATCGGGATGAATGAGTTTATTGGAAAGATCGATTACATCACCTTTATAAGATTCCATAGTAGTCCCATGTATAGCATACATGTTGCGTGACCAGGTGAGACTACTATTACGCAGATCCCAGACAAAACTACCCACAGAAGCCATCTCCTGGGATCTGTTTAACAGTTCTTCCCTGTCACGCAGTGCTTCTTCCGCCTTCTTTTGTTCGGTAATATCGCGAAGGAAATAAACAAATTTTTCTTCTTCCGGTAAATACCGGACACTTATTTCCACATCAAAAAGGCTGCCATCCTTTCTCCTGTGCTGGCTTACGAAACGTCTCTGTAAATTCTCAACAAGCGTTTTATTAATTTTATCGATATCATCCTGTGACTCTACGACTTCAAGATCAAGAATTTTCATTCTTAAAAGTTCTTCACGGCTATAACCGCTCATTTTGCAATAGGCATCGTTAACTTCCAGAATATTATCCTGTTTGTCGAGAAGATGAAAACCGTCCATAGCTGTCTGGATAATTGTTCTATGATGTCTCTCACTTTCTCTTAGGTTTTCCACAGCCTTTTTTTTCTCAGTTATATCTTCCCCTGAACTGAGTGAACCGATAATCCTGCTATCCTTATCCTTAAGGAGTGTATTATGCCATGCCATTAACTTTTCAGAGCCTGACTTCGTAATTATTTTAATCTCTGTATAACCAACAGGATCGATTCGGCCCTCCATTAAATCGTTATATATATTATTTGCCTCCTCAATTTTGTCTTTTGGGGTAAAGCAATTTAGCCAGTTCGTCCCTATGATATCACCTTCGGGCTGTCCAAGAATTTCGCAGCCTTTCCTGTTAATAAGTGTAATATCACCATTCCGGTCTAAAGCCAGGATAATGACACCCGCTACATCCAGATAGTTCTGGGCATTATCTTTTTCTATCTTCAGCTCTGTTATGTCACTGAAAGTGATAATGACTGCATATGGTTTTTCTTCTTTATTTCTAAATAGGGGGTTGGTGTTAATGGATATCCATCGAAGATCATCAGGAGTTCTATATACTCCCATAATCTGATCAACACATGGCTTTACTGTTTGCAGGGTTTTAGTAAAAGGATGATCTTTATTCTTACATTTTGAACCGTCTTCATGAATCAAAGGCAAATTCATGTCGGATTGTTTATTACCTGCAGACTGAATACGGGTAAGCCCGAAATAATGTTCCGCTCTTTTATTCCATGCTAAAATTTCGCCGGATGCCGCCTGTAATATGACGCCTTCGTTAATTGTCTCAAGAATGGATCGAAACCATAACTCGCTGTCATCCAGGCCTTCATTCGTCCGTTTAAAGGTGGATTCAGCCTCTTCCAGAGTTCGAACGCGCAGCTCTAATTCCTCATATGTAGGCTTTTCTGACATTCATCCTCCAGCGGAACATAAAATCAACTCGTAGAGAGAACCAATAAAATTCAGTTTAAAAATACCAAATAATAACTTCTTACACTCCTTTTGATACCAAAAATTTTTCATGATGATACAATTATATCTGGAAAATGCAAAAATGATACCATTTGTATATAAAAAAATAGAAACACAATATATTGTGATTAATTGAGATAAATCTAAATAAAAGTATTCCGGAATTAATTCATGATGGAAGACATGATGACGATATTACGATCAAATGGACACTAAAGATATCTTCGAATTAAAGGCAAGTACTATCTTAAACCTTTCAACTTTTAACTTTCAACTCAGAACTGTATTTACCCTTACTCCATATAAAAACCAGTAAAAGTCCAAGCATCACAATAAAATACCAGAGAAACCAGCCGAATGATTTAACAAAAACCGCATTTTCAAGGGCTTCTCCGCGGTGGTCCGGTCTGACCTCACTTAACCTTGATCGTTGAAACGCGACCAGTAAGGAGTACAGTATCCCTATCAGCCCATATCCGCCATTAAGACAAAGGCCCTTTATGCTTAAAACAGTCGCGCGCTGACCCGAATTTGTTATCTGATTCAGATAAAAACTTACATAAAAATAGATTAAATAGAACGCACTAAAAAGAAATATTGTCGGGACCAGTCCATATACAGGTATAAAGATGGACATACAGTCACATAAATATATATTCTTGTGTCAGCACAATATTCCTTATATACTAAACTATAAATATCGAGGCATCAATGAACAGAAAATTCCCAACCCTGTTTTCCCCGCTGAAAGTAGGTAATATAACTTTAAAAAGCCGTATAATTTCCGCACCTATGACATTTCCTATCCTGACTTCCGATGGTTGTCTTACTCCCGAAGCCATTGCCTTTTACGAACTTCGCGCAAAGGGAGGGGCGGCGGTTGTTACAGTCAGTGAGTTAATTGTCCTGAGTACCGGCAGGTATTATCCTGTACAGGTCCTTATTGATGCGCCCAATGCAAAGG
>JASFHE010000524.1:0-5056 GCA_050123415.1 Desulfobacteraceae bacterium
CTTCGTTGTCATCCGACAGAATTCTTACTACTCTACCTGATCCACTGACCTGGATACCGCTCTCTTCATTATTGTCTACTCGGACATAAAAGCAAATTAAAGTAAGTAATCACTTTTTAAATATATTGACAAACTGATAAGATTATCAAAATAAAAAGGGCCAGCAGATAGAGGCCCTTTTTAAATATTAATCGGGAGATGGCGGAACCCATCCCCCAAAAAAAGTGAGTAAAAAAATGATAATCTTTGTGAAAGTTAAACTCAAGGCAATTTTTAAAAAAAGAAAAAATATCCATGGAAGCGTCCCAAAGAATGTCCGAAGTGTTCTGCATACAAGGTTTGGGGCCATGGTTTTGTTCGGGTATATTTTGATGGCTATTTAAACGGAGTCTGGCTTAAAAGATACCGATGTCCTGTCTGTGGAACGGTTATAAGAGTCCGTCCCAAAGGATACTTGCCGCGGTTTCAAAGTTCTATTAATACAATCCGATCAAGCATAAAACAAAAACAAGCAAAGGGAAAATGGTTAGAGAGTGTCAGCCGAACCAGTCAGATACACTGGTATACGGCATTGCGTCGAAGGATAACTGCATTCTTGGGTAATATATGCCCATATGATCTAACAGCAGCATTTGATTATTTTCTAAGAGCCGGGATCAACCCTGTGAGCAGGTCAATTTAATTAGTGTCCATCCAGAAACCGGTCTTTTTACAAGAGATAGCAAAAATCGGGATCTGGAATGAGGCACGGATATAGAGTTAGCAAGCTTTTTCAGCATCTTGTCAAACATAATTAGAGTAATTTAGACCAAACTAGAAACACTTATCCCATGTTTTTATGCAAAGATTTTTATAAACCACATAATTGCTATGGGTTTGCCAAAATCTCACTTCTAGCCAGTGTCAGAAGATAAAGGGGGACGTCCTTAATTAATCAAATAACTCGAAGAATCGCCTTGGATAATATGATTAGAGTATCAAATCTTCACTTTCACTATTTTTAAGATTATGGCAAGTTATGTTGCCGGTTATGTTATGTTGTTAGAATAAATCTCTCCATATAATTCCCAAGAGAAGAAAAGATATTTACATATTATTCCTTTGATTCCCATTTACTTCATATTTTTTTCTGACCCGGTTTAACCTTATACCACCACAGACTGTTTTATTTTAGATTATTGTCCTACAGTCGTTTTGTCATCTTGTGTTAAGGAGGTAAAACGATGGGAACAGGCGACGAATGCAGAAAGCGTCCCTGCCGCATTTGTAGGCGCTGGTTTATGCCCAATCCAAGGCTTAAAGATCGTCAAAAGACATGTGGAGATCCTGATTGTCAAAGGAGGTGGCATAAGAAAAAATGTGCTGAGTGGAACAGAAGAAATCCGGATTATTTTAAAAGCAACTACCTACAGAAGAAGATAATTGCAGCCACAGAAACCCAGCGACAATCCCCATCATTAAAGCTCAATCACCGTTTAAAGTCAGGACTACCCCTATCGTATGTTCAAGAGGTGATAAGCATTCAACATCTTATAATCATTGAGTATTTCGGGCAACTACTCTTCAGACGATTTCAAGAGGTTTTACGGGCTCAACCAGCTGTTATGACAAGGAAAATAGATCGACTACCCCCTTAGATGTTTTCAAGATGTGATCGACTCTTTCCAGGATTTGCAGGTATATTTGCCTGTAAAACTCAGGAGTTGATCATGATAAAGAAAAAGATCCTCAATCCGAATCGGATTAGACATATTAAAGGCGGATTTGGTTTTATACCACATCGTTTTCTGACGGATGAGTTTCTGTCCTCCCTGGTCAGGGAAGAGATCCTGTTATACTTCTTCCTTATACTTGTATCTGATCGTTATGGTCTCTCTTACTACTCCTATGATGCCGTCTGTTCTTTGCTCCGGCTTTCTATGGATGAGTATATTGAAGCCCGTGACGGACTTCTGGAAAAAGATCTGATCGCCTTTGACGGCTCCCTGTATCAGGTTCTTTCTCTGCCTCCGAAACCAATATGTGATGCGGCTTCTCATTCATTTAGTTCCTCGTTTAAAAGAACAAAAAAATCCGGAATCGGTAGATTGATACAGAAATCACTTTGGGAGGGACAAAGTGGTTAATAAGAACAGCAGGAGATTAATTACTAAAAAAGGAACTCCTTTACCCGGGATCTTTGAACAATACCTTGTATACCAGGAACAAACCCTGCAGGCCTCATATAATCATATAAGGCAGGTAAGGAGGATACTGACGGATTTTCATCGCTATCTTTCAAGAGAAAATATTACCCTTCCTAACCTGAGCATTGAACATGTTGATAATTTTATGGCCGGATACAATGTGTCACAAAGTACCCGACGAATTTACCGATATTTTATAAAAGGCTTCCTGAAATATCTTTATCACGAAAAAAGGATAATCAGAAGAGATCTCGCCCAGGTACTCGTGGGGCCTCCCATATTTGCACAATCCAGACTGCCCAGGTTTCTACGGCCTCAACAGGTAAAGAAGCTATTTGAATCCCTGCCTCTGTCTACTCCAACGGAAATCCGAACCTATACCATGATCCATCTGGCCTACTCTTTGGGTCTTAGACCGGTTGAGATCTCAAAACTCACTCTGGATGACATCTCATTTTCCAAAGGGGAGATTACCATCAGAGAGAGAAAGAACAATAAACCCATCATCATGCCTATTCCAAAAGAGCCTGTAAAGACTCTGGCGATTTACATAGGTAAAGGAAGACCAAAAGGTTTATCCAGGCATATCTTTTTGTTACATCATTATCCCTACAGACCTGTAAGCGCCCATATGGTTGGCCTTACTATATCAACGGCAATGAAAAAAGCAGGCCTCCCATCAACAGCTTATTGGCTAAGGCATACATATGCCCAGAATCTTCTGAGCATCGGTCGATCCATCTACGAAGTCAAAGAGATGATGGGGCATCACAACATACAATCCACAAAGAGATATCTCCATATCAATACAGAGCTTATGAGAAAGGTTATTTTTGATGAAGAACTTTGAAAGCTTCCTGGCTCCTTTATTCAATGAGTATCTGACTTACCGGAACAGTTTGGGATATAAGATAAAAATTACCAAGTTCCATCTGATGATCTTTGATCAATACCTCAGGAAAACAAACGCTGATCTTGGTTCTCTCAAGCCTTTCTTTTTCCTTGAGATGAGTGCAAATATAGAGATGGAGCCCCGCAGTATAAACAGGATGATCTCAACTGTGAGGGTGTTCTTCCAGTTCCTGCTTCGAAGAGGATTGGTGGAGCACAATCCCTTGAGAGATATCCCTTTTCTGAAGGAGAACAGCATTAACCCTTTTGTTTTCTCTCATGAGCAGACATGTCAGTTAATCAAGGCTGTTTGTAAAAATATGAGGAAGAGTGATCGATACTTTTTAACAGATTTTGCGGAATACCTTGTTATCCTGTTATTAGCCAGGTGCGGCATGAGAATATCAGAACCACTGAAACTTATGAAGCAGCATTACTGCAGGGATGATGCAACCATTTTTATCGAAAAGACCAAATTTAAAAAACAGAGGTTGATCCCCATCCCAAGGGCTGTTCAATCAGAGATAGAAAACTATCTTGTCGCGAGAAAGTGTATGTACCCTAATGACCGGAATCCATATCTGCTCGCGGGGAAAGGCAGAAACCCTATAGGAGGCAATCGAATACGCTATGTCTTCCATAAAGCAGAAAAAGATATGGGGCTGGATCAACCAAGAAAAATCATAGGGAATGTAAACTTTAACCAGCCCACACCTCATAGCCTCAGACACAGTTTTGCCGTGAATACTCTACTGGACATCAAAAAACGAGGACAGTCTCCACAGAATGCCCTCCCGGTGCTTGCAGCATATATGGGGCATGCAGAATACAAATACACCAGTGTTTATCTCAGGGTCATGGATGCCATGAGTCGTAAAAAACTGGTCAATTTTTCTTTATGGCAGAAGAGGAAGGAATGAAGATATCTACTGCTGTCCATAAGTTCCTTGATCAATACCTCCCCCACATCAAGGGAGTCAGCCATAATACTGTCAAATCCTACAGGGATACCTTCAGGCTTCTTTTGCCTTTTATTGCAAAATATTACGACAACAAAATAGGATCTCTCAAGGTGGAGCATATCTCATCAGAGGTGATTATTGCATTCCTAAATGAACTGCAGGTTGGGCGTAATAACCTTGCAAAGACCCGTAATCAAAGACTGGCTGCCATTAAGTCCTTTGCTAAAATGATCCGGTTTATGCATCCTGAGTACAGGGAGTTGGCCGACAGGATACTCAACATCCCCCAGAAGCGAACTCAGAAACCTCTGGTAGGTTTCCTCTATCAGGATGAGATACTAAAAGTCTTCCACTGTGTAGATATCGAGAGGGGGGATGGCTTCCGGGATTATACCCTGCTTCATCTCCTCTATGACTCAGGGGCAAGAGCCAGTGAGATCACAGCCCTTAATATCGATTACTTCGATCCTGACCATAATACACTTGCAATCCTGGGAAAGGGGGATCGTTTCCGCATCATACCCCTTGAGAAAAGAACTTCTCAGCTCATACAGCTTTATATCAAAAAATATCGCGTAGAGCCTAAAGCGCAATACAAAGATCGTATCTTTATAAATCAAAGAAGAGAGGAATTTACCAGGCATGGTATTTATCGCCTCTGTAAAAAATACCTTTCCATGGCCATTCCTGCAAAGAGACTAAAGTACATCAACCCAGCGCACAGCTTCCGTCATTCGAGAGCAGTAGACCTGCTATATCGCGGTGAATCTATCACGGATATTAAAAACCGCCTGGGACATGACAACATCCAATCAACCACTATTTATCTCCATCTCGATCTCAAGCATAAGCGCCATATACAAAAGCATTTTATCAGGTATATGCAATCGGTCATTACATCCGATTCAAAAATACAAGATCTACTTCAATGGGAGAGCGATAAAGATATGATAGCTTGGCTTGATAGCTTATAGACCGGTAGAATAGCTTACCGCTTAAAGGAATACCTATAATATG
>JASFHE010000525.1:0-5054 GCA_050123415.1 Desulfobacteraceae bacterium
CACAAAAAATTCGCCGACACCCTGGTGGGAATGTCAAGCTAAATCTTGATTTAACAGCTTTATTTTATATATTTTTTTTGTTTTTCTCATGCAAGTTCTTAACCGGAAATTACTGAATACAATTTAAATTAATTACAAACAGTTCTTTTATATTGTAACTTATTGATATAGTACTGAATTTCATTGGACAAAAGGCACTCTGTAAAAAATTACCCTTCTTTTCTCAGCAAAAACAGTGCTTTTATTACCCCTAGTATGAAAATTGTAATCTATAAATGTAGGAACAGTGCTTTTTCATGTAATTTTATTGTATTAATTGAAACATTCTTTTTTCATTTTTAAAAAAATATATTGATTTTTTTAGTGTCAGCCTTCACAATTTAGGAGTTTATCAGACAATGATGCACACAATCACGCTCTGTACAACTCCTAATAAAAAGAAGACTTTTGATCTGAAGTTTTCGAAATAAATCCTTTTTATTTTTTTGTTAAAATCGTGAATATAGTTTGTATTCCTGTTGTCCTGTTTTCTTGAAAACATCAGCTGCTAATGGCAATACTATCAGCGAAAAGAAGCCTGCACCAATAAACGTACTGTAATTTTTTCTCCATAATCATTGATCTGATACAAACAATATTCTTTTTCTCATCAATACTTATAAAACCATTGTTTGGTTAATGACCGGAGAAATATCCTGTTCCGGGAAAGTATCAAACAGGGAGCTTAAAATGAAGAATCCAAGAATCCTGATTACCGGAAACAGGGATATTCTGAATATTACGAGAATAGAAAATCTGCTTTACGGCACCTTTAGTATTTTTGAAATTCATGGAACTGAAAATATTGCAAGATCAATACAAAACAATAAAGTGGACATAATCATCTGCTGTTCGAACCACAGGGCTGTGGATGATGTTCTCGGGGTGGCAAAAGAAATCAGGGGACGTGGTCTCAATATTCCCATTATCCTGATAGCCCGATACAGTTCGGAAGATCTGGCGATTGCAGCAATAAAAGCGGGAATTAATGACTATTTTAAGATGCCTTTTTCAAAAGAATCCATATTAAAAAGCATTAATTACCACATTGCTGAATCTCTCACCTCAAATGAAAAATCAGCGACAGGATCGGAAGTTGCGTCACAAATTGAAAACAAATCTATGGTAAGCATCAGTTCGTGTATGAAGGAGCTCAAAGAGTACCTGGCTAAAATTGCAAAGACAGACAGCCCTGTTCTGATAACCGGGGAATCCGGAACAGGCAAAGAACTTGTAGCAGAATCGATACACAAACATAGTTCCCGAAATAAAAAACCTTTTATCTGTGTTAATTGCGCGGCCCTGCCGGAGAATCTGATTGAAAGTGAATTGTTTGGTTATGACCGCGGGGCATTCACCGGGGCAGTATCAACTAAGCCGGGTAAATTTGTAATGGCCCAGGGAGGCAGTATTTTCCTGGATGAAATAGGAGATATGAGCCCTTATGCTCAGGCAAAGATTTTACGATGCATTGAAACCAAAGAGATATACCCGCTGGGATCAACAAAAGTTGTTCCTTTAAATATAAGGATAATGGCCGCGACCAACAAAGATCCGGAAGAACACATGGCAGATGGGAAGTTCCGGGAAGATCTTTATTATCGTCTTAATGTCGCAAGGGTTCACATGCCACCATTACGGGAAAGAAAAGAAGATATTTCCCTGCTTATTTCACACGCCATTACAAAAATGAATCGACGTTTCAGGAGAAACATCAAAGGGCTGACAGATGATGCCAGAGCCATACTTTTTCGCTATGACTGGCCCGGAAATGTCCGGGAGTTGATGAACCTGATAGAAGCCTCTTTTATACACCTTCCCTCATGCCATGTTGATTATATGGATTTGCCAACGCAGCTTCAACAGCGTCTCGATATATCGGAAAAGGTTTCTCGGGATGAACGCCGGCTTTTGGTATCCGCCCTGCTGGAAACCAGATGGAACAAAAGCAGGGCAGCAGAAAAGTTAAACTGGAGCAGAACGACACTTTATCGGAAAATATCGGAGTACAATGTTGTGGAAAACAGAAGCCCTGAAAGGTAGTGAACCATTGTAACATCAAACTGTTCAATACAAGAGTTACAAAATACAAATTCGTAAATCAACTTAAATATTAAAACAAAAATACTTGATTTTTTTGAGTATATTCACACTTCACCGATTGTTTTCTTATATCTTTTCTCTTTTAATTCATTCTTTAAGTGTAAACCTGACGAGAAAAAAATCATTTTTCCGGCCAAAACAAATACACGAATTAATTAGACTATCTTATTAAAAATCAAATACTTATCAGCATTATTTTTTGAAGTGTCTTACATGGCATCTGTTTTGCTGAAGCAGAAGTAACATACTGGGTAACCAAAGGACTGAGGATGAAACAGAACGACTCTAATGCCCAACCGGCCATAGAACTGGAGGGACGCTACGCGGATCGTTTTCATGTAGGCTATCGATCATCTGTGTTCGTATTAGATTTTGAGCAGTCTTTCATGGATGAAGAAAAAGAGCATATCCACACCAGGATCATAACAAGTCCTGAAGATGCCAAGATTTTTCTTGAGCTTCTTCAAAAAACAATTGGTCAGTATGAAAAAAGTCATGGCGCTATTACTGCTGAAAATAAGGATGAACTCAGACAGTATGTATAATTATATTTGACGAAAGCGCTTTCTACCGATTGCATTACAACAATTTCACTAACTGATGAAATTATCTGGATATTGGATTTCATAACTATGCTTCATCAAAATGGAATCGAAGAGGCGGAGCATTATACACAGCAGGAGAACAAATCACTTATCCAACATATGATTTATCCTATTGATTACACTTCAAAGGACACTGAACAATGCATGTATAGATATCAGCTTCAATCCAATAATCAGACAGTTATAAAATAACCATTAATAGAACATATCAATTCGGCATCAATGAAAAGTAAAATATTCCACTCCATATAAATAAATGAAACAACTACATATTATTTTTTAAACGTTATTTAGAAAAGGAGGGAGATGATGAGTATCAAAATAGAGAATTCAGTGAACAGGCCTGTTTATTTTCGCTTAAACAGCGGTATTTCTTTGCTCCTTGCACCGGGCGCGACTTCAGAAGAAATCTTGGATTCAGAAATTGCAGGTAATTCAAAGGTTCAAAGACTTCGAACCCGAAAAGTAATTGAGATTCGCGAAGCCACAAAAAAATCCATTACCAGCAAAAAAAATAAGCCTCAGCAAAAAAAAAGGAAGAAATAACATTAAAGAAGAAAGCAATTTCTATTTAATGTTTTTTTTAAATTATCAGAATCAGATTTTTATACTGTCCGGCAGTTTTATCTCAAAAACCTTTTGACAATTTCAGCTGATTTGCAGGCTTATTAGCTTGAAAGGAGGATATCAAAATGGCGGTAGTGTCATATCCGGGTGTTTATATGGAAGAAGTTCCAAGTGGAGTTCGGCCCATTGAAGCGGCAGGAACATCCACAGCGGCCTTTTTCGGTGTAGCTGAGCGCGGACCGATCGGAGAGGTGAAAAAAATATTTAACTTTACTGAATTTCAGACTCACTATGGTGGATTCTTGAATAGTTATTTCCTGGCCCATTCAGTGTATCAATTTTTCAATAATGGCGGGACTCAGTGCTATATCGGTCGAGTAGCCGCCGGCGCTGAGACGGCCAGTGTGACCATACAGGATCGGGGCGGTACACCTCAAGACAGTATAACGATTTCGGCTATCTCTCCAGGGTCCTGGGGAAACACTATAATGGTCATTATTTCAAGTGACGATGATGAGGACCCCAATACTTTCAATATGATCGTGTATCAGGATAATCCTGATCCGGATAAAGGCCCTATTCAATTGGAAGTATTCGAGAACTTACGAATGAATCCGGCCTCCCCGGATTATGTGGAGACGGTGGTTAACAGCACCTCCAAATATATCCAAGTCACGGTGAACACGGCCAACAGCAACGATGAACCTGGCTATAGTGAGAGCGGTGCAATCACGCTGGGAGGTGATCTGCTGGGCGCAAATCAACGTAAATTCCGTATTAATATCCATAATGACGGTTATCGTACGGTAGATTTAACAGATGAATTAGGAGCCGGGGCAATAACCGTACTTGAGGATATTCGCGATGCGATCGAAACAACCATTCAAGCTTTTACTCCTCTTCGTGAGTCAACACTGGCGACCGTTTATAATGTTTCTGTTACAATCGAAGATACTAATCATCTGAGCATCACTTCAGGTCTTGCGCGTGCTGGTTCCAAGGTTGAGATTATTGATGCGACAGATCCCTTGGAAAATGCTGCTGGTGCCTTACGCCTGGGTAGACGAAATGGGGGCAGAGAGGTATTCGGCTCTTCGCCAATGCGGCCACAGGATACTACGATCGATGATTACTATTTCCTGGGTGACGATACAGAAGTCGATCCAGTGACCGCCGTTGTTCCGGGCGATGATGGGACATTGCCCCCTATGCCAGGAGACTATATCAGTGCCTTTGATTGGTTGGATACGATTCGAGATGTCAGCCTGATCGCGGTACCGGGAGTTGGTTTTACGACAGTCGCGGATGCAGGTATGAATTATTGTCGGAAACGTCCTCTGAGTGATTGTTTTTATATCGCAGATATGGATCGTGATGACATTGATTTAGACGATGCAAAGGATTATCGCAATCTGATACAAACCCCAAACTCATATGGCGCAGTTTATTTTCCCTGGTTGAAGATGTTGGACCCGACGGGCGTATCTTCCGAGCCCATTGATGTCCCGCCGTCGGGATATGTGGCGGGGATGTATGCTCAGATCGATGCTAAACGTGGTGTGTGGAAAGCCCCAGCCGGAACTGAAGCCATGCTTGGCGGAGCAGTGGGTCTGGTCACAAATCTGACGGATATTCAACAAGGCAATTTAAATCAAAACCCCATAAGTGTATGTGTCATCCGGAAATTCCCAAGTAGTGGGCTGGTTATATGGGGATCACGTACCATGAGCTCAGATCCTG
>JASFHE010000526.1:0-5043 GCA_050123415.1 Desulfobacteraceae bacterium
AACATGGCCATTTTAAAACCAAGCTCATATTTTTCACCAGTCCTCGAAACAAGCCCTGAGTCTTCAAGTGTTGATAGATAACAAAGGAGTGTGGGTTTAGGCATGTCTAATGCCATGGAAAGGTCAACGATTGATGTTGAAGCCCTGTGTTCGGATAGGAATGTCAAGATCTCACAGGCCTTTTGTACTGCTCCGATTCTTTTATAGCCTTTCATATCCTAGAGGAAAAGCTGAACAAAATTTTCAACACAATCTTAATACACCTGATATTGATTTTAATTTATTAAAAGATGTTATAGAGGGAGTCGAGGAAAGCTTAGAGCAAGATGATTTAGAGTTACCTTTAGACAAAAAAGCCCAATTAATAGTTTTGTTATATGAACACTTTATTAAAACAAATAAAAAAGTCAGTGGTGAAACCGTTACAAATTATTTGAAATTAGTAGCTTAAATGAGTTTTATATGGAAAAAGATAAAGATATTAAGAGTAAAGTTATTGATCTTTTAGACTGGGCAAAGCCAAAAAAGAAACAACCAAGAAAGCCAACAAAAAAGTCTGGGAAATCTGTTACTATGAACGTCACTGGAAATGGAAATATCCAGGCAGGTCATGACGTTCTGATCAACACAAAACCTCCTGTCCAAAATATATTGCCGCCTCCTACCAGCATTGGAGCAGATCCTCTTCTCAAACAACGAATTAAAACGCTTTTCAATAAAATAGGCGAAGCGAGAGGAACAAGATACGGAAATAATGCTTACGGTGTAATGTATAAAAATTTTAAAAGAGATTTTATGATTAAAAATAATAAATGGGAAATAATATGGACTTGGCCCAAAGAATGCGCTTCCGCAATTTTAGACTACCTTGAGGATAAGTATGCCATAACTATTCCTGGCAAAATCGAAAAAGCTGCAAGTAAACCCGGATATATTCACACCAGACCTTATTTATACAAAAGAGAAAAGGAATTGCTTGAGCAATTAGGATATACTATGAAAAGTCAAGAAATCAGGAATTTACTCCGGTTATCTTTTGGAGTATCTTCTCACACAGAGCTATCACATAACGATCATTGGCGGTTGGTATCTTACCTTGAAGGCCTAGCTAAACAATTAGAAAATTAGAAGTAAATATTTTTTGACAATATCAAATCCCATTCTGTCCCAAATAGTCCCATATTATCCCGGGCAAAAGTTTATCGCAGGTTTAGTAATTATTTATCTCAGGTTTTAATATTTCACCATTTCCTGAATTGTTCTTTTTTAGGTTTGAACATCTCTTTAATCTGATTTAAAAGCTCTGTCTGCCAGCTTAAAAACATCTTTGAATATGGAAATAATTAATGCTTTTTCTTCCCGTGATATGTCTCCCGAACATTTTGACATCGTATACATAAGGCATGCCGTAGATTTCATAGGGTCCTCGATATCAAAAAGAGGATTTGTATTATAGGCCTGCCGCCATTTTCGTCTTCTATTCCACTTGAAGGGATCAAGCCAGCCTATATCAATGTCTTCTTTTGATAATCGATTGATTAAAATTAATATGGTTACTATTAATCCAAGTGCACCCAGAATGATATGCATTGTTTACTTTCCTCCATTTTTTTGCATGCAGTATTACCGGCATAAGGGGCTCTTTTTCCATAGTGAAAAATACAATATAATGCGACTGACTGTGTGAATGATTGAAAGCTTCATTAAAATATTTTTTTATCCGGTGGCTCCAGAAACATCTCACATCCGGGGCAGTTACTGCGAGTCGGTTCAAAGGAAGCCGGAGGAACTCCTCTCATGGAACATCTGGGGCATCTTTTTATTAATTCCCGTTTAATCATCAGGTAGAGTATGCCCATCAGCATTATGACAGCGTACATAATAATTGAGAATCTCGCTACCGGGTGTTTATCCAAAAAATAGGTTATCACTATCAGGACCAATGTAGGGTACAGCATGAATAACATTTTGATCTCTGAACTTCGGAGATATCCATATATTTCATGCTGCTTCTTCTTCTCATCTTCAGTCGGAATTCTAGGATCTGTTTTCTGATCTTCTTCCGGTAATAACAAATTACCAAATGTCTCGTCTGCGCGCAAAGTTAAGCCCATCCTTTTGTTAAAGAGTTTTAACCAAAAAGCAAATCGTTAATAAAATCTTTCATGAAAAATTAAAAACTATTATCTTTGAGTCGTCCTTCCTCTTATTGCTGACATATGTACGGTGCCTTAACCGGGTATATCTGTCAAGCCTTATGCCGGATAAATTCTGAATCTTATAATGATACTCATATGACAAGTCGTATCCAAGTTTTTTATATAATCTCACAGCCGGTGTGTTTTCCGCTGTTACCTGTACATAAGACGTATGAGCAAGATTTTGAACGGCCCAGTATAACATGCCGTTTATCAGTTTATACCCGTAACCTTTATTTCGATACTGTGGATGGGTCACGATATCGAATATCCCGAACAGGCCATCCGAGATAACACCTAACCCGCAGGACATGATATTTTTATCCCCGGGTAATATAGCAATAAGATATTTGTATTTAATACTGTTTATCATTTTGATGTGGGTCGAATGTTCCTTTATTTCTTTGTTGCTCAATTCGCAATAAAGTTCCATCCACCCGTCAATTGTTATAGGCTCAAATTCAAGTGATGGAAACTCTTTATTTTGCAGGTCCTGTGATAACACGAGAGAATGATCTCCTTTTGTGTAATCCCTTGAGTCGAGGATATTCTCTATCTCAATATTGTTATTAAACGACAGAAGTTTAAAAATACATGGTTGCCCTGCCGAATTGTAGACCTGTTCGTAATGCAGTATTTGATTTTCCAGTGAACCTGATCCGGGCCGCAGTATATTGACAGAGTTAGATCTTTTTGTGTATCCGTCAGCAAAACGAACTATCCAGCCATTATCATCGATCTGTCTGAATGCCGGCCACGCGTTTAAGCTCGCTCTTTCAATTGTGATAGGCTTCATTGGTTTTCCTTTTTAGCATGTTTTTTAGTTAGTAGCCATCCAGAAAGAGGCAATTTCTGGATGAAGCTTTCAGCGATCAGCTGTCAGTTAAGTCCTTATTTTAAAAGCCTTTTGCTGAAAACTGAGTGCTGATAGCTATCGAACAAAAACGTTAGTTTTTGGATGGAAACTACTATTTACTTGCATTATTAATCGATAATATATATACTTGGGCATATGCCAACCTTTCATGGAGAATAAAATGCCCAAGAAAGCAATGAGTATCCGTTGCAGCGATGAACAGCGAACAGAATTAGAACGCCTAGCTTCAAGCCGTACATCTGAATCGCGACTTGTGGATAAAGCAAAAATAATACTGTTAAGCCTTGATGGCACACAAAATAAAGATATTGCCGAATGGTTTAGCCCATTTTCCGCACATAAAAAAATCAAAAATATCGACATTTAACAGAATCTGATTTTATAGCCAATACTGTTTTTCTGACATTCCCAAGATGGAAATAATTTTTTTTTGCACTTCAGACAATTCATCCTGATATCTTTTTATACTTCTTCCTTGGTTGAGATAATAAAGTGAGATGCCAGAAAATCTATAAAAGATCTTAGATGTTGTTGGATGATAAGCGATACGCTGTTCCGGATAAACAGGTAAGGCCAAAATTTTATCATCCTTCATTTTATTACGCACTTCTCTCTCAATAAGTGCCTGCAAAATAAGGGCAACAAAAAAGAGAAACATGATCCCTTCAACACGTTCAATCTTCTTAAAAAGAAGGGGTGCTGCCTTATGGATGGTTTTGAATTGGGTGAAACGCTTTTCCAGACGCGGCTGATACTTATAGGCTAAAAGAGCTTCCTTGGCAGTCATATCAGGATTTGTGGAAAGAATAGGGAATATCCCGTCCACATTTTTCTCCTCTTTTAATGTCTTCAGATTCCGAGTATAAGAAAGAGAATATATCTTCTTCGAAACTGTTCTATATTTTGTTTTATTGCCTGGCCTGCCAATTCCAATCTGTTTTTTATATTCTTCTGTGATTTCAGTCAGAGCAATGTGAAAATATTTTTTTATTCCTCGTTCATCCAAAATACTATCCACCTTCTTTAAAATATCTTTTTGGGTTTTAAGTTTTCTGGTATTCAACTTTCCACTTAATTCCGCCAGCTTATATTCTGTCTTCTTTAGGGCTTCCTCTCTATCTTTTTGGTCTCGTTTCTTTTTTTCAGAAGAAAATATCCAATGGATTTTATAGCGGTCTTTGATGGTTCTATGATCCCCTTGATAGCAAGAGAAATATTCAATTTGGTTACTATCTTCCGGGATCACACGGCGATATATAATAATTCTCCTTTTTTTCTTCTTTCTTAATTCATTCTTGAATGCCTCTACTTCTTGCCATGTTTCAGGGACTATGGTCACAACTTGTCCACCGAATCCTACTATATGTGACAGTTGTTTTCGGGTACAGACCTTACTGTCTGCGACATACAGAAAAGAAGTTTTACCGGCTATTTGACACAGGATGTTCCACGTTTCTATATGGGTCGTATCATCTGTCCTGCTGCCTTCATAGGTTTTGTAATGAACAGGAACCGCGCCATCCGCTGTGATCGTTAGATTATACACAATTTGTTTGAGATCAGGACGATGATCTTTACTATGACCACGTTCAAGCTTGAGTCCAGTTCGAGTTCATATAAAGGCTGTCTCCCGCAAGTGATATTGAAAAGCAGGATCATTAATGAATCCACAGCAGGAATCTTCTCATTTTTATGGCTCTTGATATATTTTGCAAAGATCTCCTTAAGGCCTAAACGCTCGACGAAGTTTTTAATGAGCGGCAATTCCCCTACATAAAGGCGGGTTATTTTTTCTTTAGGGCTTGACATCTGTAGCAGAATAGATAATAATGCTACAGATGTCAAGAATGAAAATCAAAAATATAGAAAAACAGCGGGCCAGCTTACTGGTCGACATCCAACGGATTAAGTATATGATCAGAGGAACATTTGTCGAAACGCACCGAAAATGCGGAAAACAAAATTGTT
>JASFHE010000527.1:0-5036 GCA_050123415.1 Desulfobacteraceae bacterium
CCAATATATTCGCGAGTCCCTGTCCAATAAGTTCCCTGTCAGGATCCAGCCTCTGGCCTGTTTTTCCTGCCATGGCCTTGGCAATTGATATTGCCTCCATAAAACCAAGAAGAGATATGATAATTGCCCCTGCCATAAGGTGTCCGATAACTCTGAAATTAATTGTTGGAAGGCTCAGGCTCGGAAGTCCTTTTGGTATTCCACCAACAACCGCTCCTCCTCCCATAATCTTTATACTTTCTTCGTTAATGGAAGTATTGCTGACCTTTATTCTCCATGTGTGATCATCAATGTCTGCATCCACGGGAACTTCATCCTTCAGGAAAAGTTTAAGATTTCCATTCTGATCAATAACTACTTTAAAAAGGAAATTTCTTATCCGGTCGCGATAAATATGGGCTTTTTCTTTAGCCTCCTCAATGTTCATGTCTAAAATTGTTACTTCATTCTGGGCCTTAACTGCTTTTAAGTCATTGTTATCTTCTTTGGCGTCTTCTTTTTCATTAACAAACATTATTTTTTTATTCGCTAATTCAGTTATTTTTGTTGTTTCCTCGTTATATTTGTCAATAGTCTCCAGGGCCTCCGGAGAAGCAATCCTGGTGATGTCAATAATTTTATTATTTTCATAATTAAATCCCCAGGAGATTGCAGTTGTGACAACAACTGCAACAAGAACATTTGGAATTTTAGGTGATATCCATCTTAGTCCATACATTAACGCAAAGGCAAATGCGCCCATGATCAATGTTGGCCAGTGTGTATAGTGGATGGCTGCCTGGATAACCCTGATTATTGTTTCATAATTATGTTCGCCCTTGTCCACATACACTCCAAATAGCTTTGACAGCTGAGAGGATGCAATAATTATAGCGCCTGCATTTGTAAATCCGTTTACCACCGGGTGGGATAAAAAATTAACAACAAGTCCGAGTCTGAGCACCCCCAGTAAAAACTGAAATACTCCAACCATCAGGGCGAGCAGGACAGCATATGCTATAAATTCCGTACTCCCTGCGGTTGCCAAGGGTTCAAGGCTTGCAGCTGTCATAAGAGATACAATGGCAACAGGACCTGTTGCAAGCTGACGGCTTGAGCCGAAAAGGGCTGCTATCATAGGGGGTAAAAATGAAGCATACAGTCCATAATAGGGGGGCAGACCAGCCAGCTGAGCATAGGCCATTGACTGCGGGATGAGAACGAGGGCAACCGTCAACCCGGAAATCGCATCCACACGAAAATTAATAAATGAATAATCTTTGAACCATTCCAGAAAGGGAAAAATTTTCTTTAACATTATCATCACCTATCAATCTTTTATTTCCGCCTTGAGAATCCTTCGGCATGAGTTAATGAGTTCATCATAAAGTGCTCCGGCATCATAAAGGTTATATGTATTAAAACGCACAAGGGCATCAACCATACCGAAAATGATCATTGCTGTTTTTCTCGGGTGGACACTCTTGTCGATAGAACCGTCTTCCTGTCCGAGTAATATGGCCTTTTCAAAGATGTCAATCAGACAGTTGTAGATTGCTTCAAGATATTCCCTGCACCGGACATTATTTGTTGAAAGATCATAGGCGTAGTGTCTGTGGAGGAGTAAAAATCTGTCTTCCATGGATCCGGATAAATAGAGATAAAATGAAATGATATCTTCCATCATCCGAATACCGGAATCGAATTTCTGTTCTTCGATATATCGTTGGAATTCTGTAACAATACTGTCCTTGAAATCCTCGAGTATTGCGAGAAAAAGGCCTTCCTTGGTTTTATAATGATAAAAAATTGTACCTTCAGCAGCCCCTGTTAATCTCGATATTTCGGATATTGGAGTTTCATTGAACCCCTTCCGGGAAAAAAGGCCTGTAGCTGCATCAAGTATCATTTGTTTTTTATTCATTTTAGCTCCAAAATTAAACTGAGCGCTCAGTCAGTTTTTATACTATAGCTTTTTAAGTTCTGTCAATAAAAAAAGATGGAAAATGTAATACGTATGATGTATAATTCAATTTTTGATTATAATTCAGAAATTGGATTAAACTTTACATCATTTTTTCACTAAAAATATGGCTAAAAATGCAAAAAACATACAGATAAAAAATGATCCTGGCATAATCGACTACCGGGGAGACTGCTGACGTGCGTATCAGGACGTAGGTTTATGTCTAAGGATACTTCCTCTGGGTAGAACATTTGAATTTATACTTGAGAGGGAAAAAAACAATAATATCAGAAAGATAATTGACAGAAACGGCGGCAGGATTATCGCTGAATCGAGTATGGAAGACGGGGTTCAGTTAAAGGTCCTGAAGGATTCAGAACCTAATTAATAACCACGAACCACACGAAATACACGAACTTTTTATTTCTTTAAAACAAAAAACTTATTACAAAATCACGAAAAACTTTTCCAAGCTTTTTTCATGTATTACATCTGGTTCGTAGTTATCTATAGGGAGATGCCATGCCGGATTTAATATACAAAGAAAAAGTATATGCGATACAGGGTGCTGTTTTTAAAGTATATAAAGAGATGGGAAGTGGTTTTTTTTGAATCTGTTTATCAGGAATGTCTTGAAAAAGAATTAGAATCAAGAGATATACCATTCGAACCACAAAAGGAACTTGTACTCGCCTATAAAGGTACCAGATTGAATCAGGTATACAAACCTGACTTTATATTTTATGATTCAATCATCGGAGAGATAAAAGCTGTAAGAGAAATTGCTAATGAGCATCGTGCTCAGGTTATGAATTATTTAAAAGCAACAGGTTATCGACTGGGATTATTGATAAACTTTGAACATTATCCAAAATCAACTGTGGAAAGAATAATAATTTAATAACCACGAAATACACTAAACACGCGAACGTTTTAAAAAAAGAAAATATTTTTGTTTTTATTTTCGTGTATTTCGTGTGGTTCGTGGTTACAAATGTCTTTTAACCCGGCTACAAAAACATCAGGACGAGCGAGGAGACAATACCGCCCCAGATTAGCGCAATAATGCAGTATCCCATAATGTCCCGGATACCAAGTCCTGCAATCCCTAATAACGGCAGTGCCCAGAAAGGCTGTATCATATTAGTCCAGGCATCACCCCAGGAAACAGCCATGGTAGCTTTACCTAAACTAACACCCAGTTCTTTTGCAGCAGGCATGACAATTGGTCCCTGGACGGCCCATTGTCCGCCACCGGAAGGTACGAAGAAGTTTACTATTCCGGCGCTCAGGTAGGTGAAGAAAGGAAAGGTAGTTGGAGTGGATATTTCCACAAACCATTCTGAAATAGAAGCTGCTAATCCGGAATTAACCATCATGCCCATAATTCCGGCATAAAGCGGAAATTGCAGAACAATACCACCTGTATTCTTGATAGCATCGTTCAGGGCTCTCAGGTAGTTAGCAGGGGTTTTGTGCAGGATAATTCCTGCAAAGAGGAAAATCAGGTTTACACTGTTTAAACCAAGGCTGCCGCCCCGGACAAAATAGATAATAATATAAATGATGCCGAAAATTCCAAGCAATATGGAAACGATCATGCTGTTTTCCAGCTTTTCAGCGGGGGTCATACCGGCTTTATCCCTGCCCTCAACCTCAGCGGAGTCTTGTTCCAGTAATGCGGGGTCCACTTCTATGACACTTTCTTTTACTGGCATCATCATCTTATTGATCAGTGGTAAAGTGATCAGCAATATCACGCTAATTAAAATGTTTTGCCATGCGAAGATTGTTTCAGAAACAGGTATTACTGTGCCACCTGTAATTTCCTGCATGAAGCTGGCAGATGTTTCGGCAACTTTCAATGGAATTGAACCTGAAAGCCCCCCATGCCATACTATAAATCCGGTATAAGCGGATGCCACCAGCAGACCATAATGAATACCTCTCACTTTTTTGACCATCTCCCTGGCTAACAAAGCACCAACAATCAATCCAAACCCCCAATTGATCCAGCAGGCCAGCAAAGCTACAAACGTGGTAACCACAATAGCCTGCTCCGGGCTTTTAGCTAATCCGGCTATGGATTTCAAACCTGATTCTACAATCTTTGTTTTTGCCAGTGTATGCCCGGTTACCAGAACCAGCACCATTTGCATTGCAAAAGACAGCAGTTTCCAAAAACCATCTCCCCAGTATTTGATCATCTTTACAGGGGTCTGGGCTTCAAAGACCATCCCAAGAACAAAAACCGCAAATGTTAAAATGACTGCAAATAAAAATGCGTCAGGTAACCATCTGCGGACGACTTTACTGAATAAATCGGCGATTCTCCTGATCATATCTCTCTCCGGTTGTTAATACTTTTCTTGTCCTTATAACCCATAATATTCATAATTTCTAATCGTCCCATCTCTTTTTCAAGGACGTTTAAAAGTCTTTTAACTTGGGGGGCAACATGGGGGCTGACTTGGAGGGTAACTTGGGGGTTGATCTGTAGGTCCTGTGTAGTGAGTTAACCAGGGCTTTGCGCAATACATCATCCGGCAGTTCCAGTCTTTCTTCACGTCCCTTTAAATGTGGAATCATCAGTGCCTGTCCCCAAATATTCCAATATATCTCATTGTGTCACAAGTTTTGTCACAGTTATTGTCATAGTAATGTCACAGCTTGTCATAGTTTAGAAAAAACATAATGTCGCGTTGGACCTGTCTGCCCTGTTCCTGTTTCATTTATCAATTTTTCATCCATTTACTGTTATTCCGTGGCAATTGTCCCCCGAGTTGATGGACAATTGGAGGAATACTTTGTGCCTCGCCACGGGGCACAATATCTTATTCAATTTGGTCCCCACCTCGGGGACAAATTTCCAATAATCCGGCTTTTAAATCATTTTGCTTTGTCCAGGTTATCTACCGGCTGCCTACCTGTTGAACTGTTTTCATTTTAGAAATAGTTGCCTCTCTTTGCAGTTCTCCCTCTCCAAACATCTGATAATTATATAACAGATTAATATTACAAATAATTTTAACTTATTGCTCTTATTTGTATTTCAGTTTATCAAGTACCCATCATGTAAAAAATCGAATCC
>JASFHE010000528.1:0-5030 GCA_050123415.1 Desulfobacteraceae bacterium
CAATAGAGTATATGGACAAGGCGATCGACCAGGGTTTTGAAGTCCATCCGCAATTTAAAGAAATTCTTGAAAAGCATAGAAAATGAAACTGACACCTTTTTTTCATAACTACGAACTCCTTGTAGATAAGGCAGAGGCAGCCTTCCACAATGTGAAGGAAAAACATGCCGACTGTGTAAAATGTGAACTCCACTGCTCTGACTGCTGTAACGCGGTTTTTGGGATCTTTCTGGTTGAGGCCCTTTATATCCGTGAACATTTTGAGCATATCAAAGAAGATCAGAAACAGGAGATAATTGAACGGGCCTTAAAGGCAGATAAGGCTATTGAGGATCTTCATAAAAAACTTAGTACATTTAGGGATGATCCGCAAATGCAGGCCTACACACTTGGGAGAGAAAGAATAAGATGCCCTCTGCTTGACGATAATGATGAGTGTGTACTTTATCAGAAACGCCCGATTACCTGCCGAGTCTATGGCATTCCTACCAAGATCCACGGCAAAACACGTGCCTGTGGCAAGGCGACGTTTAAAAATGGCGAGACCTATCCGATATTGGACCTGGATGGAGTATATCGAGACATGTATGTACTATCAAGGGACATACTGGAAGAGGCAAAAATAGAGAGTAAGGATGAAGACAAGGCTTCCCTGCTTATTTCAGTATCCAAGGTAGTTCAGACACCGGTTGATGACCTGATAGAGAAGGATTTTTAAGGGAGAAAAGGTTTTCTTTTTAAAAATATGGATTTTAACTGCACTGTAATATGCGTTCTTATGTTTCGCCAGACCAGTTTCATGTTTCTTTGACTCACTGTTTCAGAGATGACTTTATCGTCCGGGGGGATATTCGTATGACATATGTAATTATATTCCTCACGCAGCCTGGTTTTGATCTCTTCTTCTTTTAATCCTGAAAATTCATAGAGTGTAAGATCTGACATTCTATACTTTTCTTTCGGAAAAGGTTGGCTGATAAAAAAATAATTTTCAAACAATACAAGTATTCAATTGTCTAATATTCGCAAAGTACATGCCATTCCATGGTGTTTTAGAGTAAAAAAAATATCATATTGCCACCGGTGAGTTGAGTATCGCTCTGGAAGAGGATATGGAGCTTATGGAAAAATTTGCTTATACTTATCATACGATATTTTACGACTTTGTATGGAAAAATTGATAGTTAGAGCTATGTTGATCGAAAATAGAATTAATTAGAAAATACAAAGAGTTAAATACATAATTTAATAATTTTAAAGAAAGAAGTCATTTGGATTGATAGTCATAATTATGACGTTATTGTCAAAGTAATGACTATTATTTTGAGCTTATAATTTTTATAGCAGCGTCCGCTAACGCACCGATTGTTTTTTCTTCGAAGGAACCATTATTATAAATTTTTATAGTTTCTCTGCAGTTAACAAGTGTAATTAAGTCAGCTGTAGCTTCTTTTGCCTTAAGATTTCCCATGATAATTATAGTATAACCGAGGATTTCGGTATCTTTATCCTTTAAAAAGGGAAGGAGGCTGAATCTTATTTTCCTGAATGGCTCAGGTTCTGAGGCTGTTATATTGCTCATTGCCCGCAGTACTTCAGGGAGCAGTTCTCTGTCAGGGATGAATTTATATAACTGTGGGGTATAGGAGGCATAGAGTCTGGCAGAGTTACTGATTATCTGCCCAATGGCATCAATTGCCCCCCAGCTTGAAGCAGCAGTGTCTGATATTGAAATAAACAGGTTTTTTAAGAGCTTTGATACTGCGCCGGGATCATATTCTGCAATAACAGCTGATGCCTGCCCCAGGGCATCTGTTGCCTTCATTCTCAGGAGATCATCGGCAGAATAGATCAAACGCTGAATAAGCCTGATTATTTTTTTATCCTGCATGGAAAGTTCAAGTATCACTTTAATGTTATAACCGGAGACAAGTTTCTCAATGTCACTTTTTGACAACCTGCTTTTGGTCTTATTTTTATGCGGACCGGAAATAGGATGTATTGATTTTTTTTCAAGTTTTCGTCTGAATCCTTCTTCGGTAACTTCAAGAACATCATCATGGAGTTTAACAAAATAAAGTACTCCTGTTACATTACGCCCTTCATATGCGCCGCTGTGGACAATCAGGTGGCTCT
Organism: Desulfobacteraceae bacterium; assembly: GCA_050123415.1. Lineage (GTDB taxonomy): Bacteria > Desulfobacterota > DSM-4660 > Desulfatiglandales > HGW-15 > JAAZBV01. The sequence goes on from JASFHE010000528.1 coordinate 2,137, forward strand.
GATAATCATACTCCTCGAGCTCTGCGACAAGGTAATCATCTTCCGGCAGCAGGTCCCATGCCAGGTCCCAGTCGCCATTACAGGCAAAAACCAATGCCTCTGTCATGGCGGTACCAAGATTATGCCCAGTTACATCACATGTATATACTGCGCCGCATTCACATGCTCCGACAGGCATCTCCTGGGGCATTCCGTTATCCAGTTCAGACGGTTTTTTAAGATAGATTCCGCAGAATGGGCATGACGGCTTGTTTACTACGTCTCTTCCTTTAAATCTGCCTTCCATATTTCTTTTTCTCTTCCGCTGCTAAATAAGTCTATTGAAGATGGATTCAATATCATTTTGTGTACCTTATAGATCAAGGTCTATCGAAGCGCCGTCTTCATCAAATTCAAAGTCTGATATCATGAAATCAGAGCCAATGGATTTGAAACTTATGTTCCATTTATGATATTTTTCACCCGCAAATCCGCAATTTATTGTCCCCAGTCTTGCTCCAAGCCTGACGAGTTTCGGAACAATCTCCTCCTGAAATAATTCATTAAGGAGTATCTTTTCATCTCCATCAAGGTCAGGCAAGTTTTTAAAAGAACACGGGCCAGGCATAATGTTGTATATTTTATATGGTTATCTGGATGGACCTGGTATATCAAGAGTCATACATTTATTTGAAGCACCGCAGGATTTTGTTGTAACTGTTGTCTGTTTGGAGCCTGAACCTGCTCCCATTGCATAGTTGCTTTCACTTACTACTCTTCCAAGGGATTGTGATTTACATTCGGGGCATGACAGATCAACTTTTTCATCACTGTTGAAGAACAGTTTTTCAAATGTGTTGTTACATTCAAGACATTTAAATTCATATATAGGCATTATTGACTCCTTGACAAAATCTGCATAAATTAGCTGTCTAATATAAATCCTTTGCACCCTAATGTCAATTTTATCACATGGATGTATATGATACTGTCTTTTCACCCATGCATTACTGCTGATCATCAAATTATACTTGGCCACCGGCAGCCGGATTCACGTGATGAACCATTTATTTCCCGGGCTGAGATGATTATTTTGCCGCAAACCTGTCCCGAAAAGCTGTTTACAATGTGTACTGAATCAAATGCTTCACTTTTCCCGGACTACCGGGCGAGGTTCGACTATCCGGGTAAAACCGGACAAAATATACTGTTTAAAAAATTTGATCTTCCTCACCCGGCGACATTTCTATGGAATTCTGTAAATCATTTTCTTCAGGCACTAAATAAGGGACTTCCCCATGAATATCCATTTCTGTTAAAGGAAGACAAAAGCCATGAATCTGAGGGTATTCATTTTATTAAGGAGCCGGATGATATTGAATTATCCTTAAAAAAAATAATGAAAAAAAGCAGGTTCAGAGAGATGCCCTTTATTTCTCAGGAATTTATTCCCGCTCAGGGAAATACTCTCAGAGTTGTTATTATGGCAGATTCCGGTATTTCCTACTGGAAGAGGGGGATACCGGGCCATGAGATCGTTTCGATCAGTAATGGCGCCATGGTTGATAAAAAGTGGCGGCCTGATCTGCAGGAAAAGGGCATTTTAATGGCTGAAAGGCTTAAGGAGAAAACCGGAATAAATCTCGCGGCAGTTGATTTTATTTTTAATCATCATGAATCGGACCCTGAGCCTGTTTTTCTTGAAATAAACTATTATTTCGGAAGGACCGGATTGGGTGGTACAATTAATTATTATAACCTTCTTTTCCGGACTGTAACCAGCTGGATGGATAAGAATGGATTTGACTCACAAAAAGTAAATCTTGTTTGATTAAAGGATTGAGATATTTAACGTCCTTTATTATAGTTTTAATGTTACAGAATTTTTTATCAGAAAATAATTGGATAATTATAATTCAGTTTTATACTGATGTAAAAGAAACAGTAAAAATGATTTTAAAATTAAATGATAAGGAAATAGAATTTGCCGGTAATACTTTGCTTGAGCTGATGGATGATTATGGATTTATGGAGAAGACAGGGATCGCCATTGCAGTTAATGAGACTGTCGTTCCCAGGACCGACTGGAAAAACCATATGTTAAAGCAGAAAGATACAATATTAATCATTACTCCGGCCCAGGGCGGTTAATTGTTAATGAAAATAATCCTGATTTCACCTCCTGATTATATCGAAAATGAATCTTCACTGACAAACAGGATGTTTAAATACAATTTGCCCCTGTTCCATCTGCGCAAACCGGATTCCAGCATTGAAAATCTCGCGGAGTATTTAAACAGCATAAAACAGGAATACCATTCGCGTATTGTTATTCATTCCTGTTATAATCTGCTGGAAAATTATAACCTGAGGGGGATACACATAACAGGTGTTAATAGTGATGAAAAGAGGAGTATTATTGAACAATTTAAAAAGAGATATGATTTGAGTATAAGTATCTCATATCACAGCCTTGATGATCTTGGCAGAAACAACACCGGGATTGATTATGCCTTTTTGAGCCCTGCTTTTGACAGTATCTCAAAAAGGGATTATAAGGCTCATTTCAACCATAAAGATCTGGCGGTAGCAGTAAAAGGATCAAAGATTGATGTCATTGCCCTTGGCGGCTGTAGAGGTGAATATCTGAAGAAAATAAAAAAAATGGGCTTTGCAGGTGCTGCTTTTTTAGGAGCAGTATGGAATTCTTCAGATCCGGTTAAAAATTTTCTTTCAATAATGGGTAATGATGAGAATCTTTAACTACTGCTAATAAAATAGCGTATAATTAATTCATCTTTTTAAACCACTACCTATGGTAGTGGTACGATAAAAAGGTTTAACCGTGAAAGTAATTAGATAAAATATACCTCCCTGAAGGGTACCCCCTAAATTGGGAGGTATAAAATGAGTAA
>JASFHE010000529.1:0-5009 GCA_050123415.1 Desulfobacteraceae bacterium
TGTAGAAACTCCCCATGAGGTAGTCCATGCATACTCTTCATTGCCCTGATCGGATAAGAACTTAATCTGGGAGGCTTTAGCAAAATTCTGGCCCAGGAAGTGAGATGTGCCTGCCTGCAGCGCTTTCCTGTCCTGCATCATGGTCTCGATACTGTATGTGACTACTGCTCCGGGGAATCTCTCAGCCTCGCTTTTTTCGCCTTTTACAGCAGGAATAGCCATATAGTTTTGTGCAAAATCAGCATAGACATTAAGCATCTTCATGGTTTCTCCCCGGGCCTCTTCGGATGTAGCGTGTGCCGTGTGGCCTTCCTGCCAGAGAAACTCAGCGGTGCGTAAAAATATTCTTGGCCTCATCTCCCATCTTACAACATTTGCCCACTGGTTTATCAGCACCGGAAGATCACGGTATGACTGTATCCATTTGGCATACATCTCGCCTATAATGGTCTCTGATGTAGGTCTTATTATCAATGGCTCCTCAAGCTGGCCTGAAGGCACAAGTTTTCCGTCAGGTCCTGCCTCCAGCCTGTGGTGGGTTACCACGGCGCATTCCTTGGCAAATCCTTCAACATGGTCAGCTTCTTTTTGAAGGTAGCTCAAGGGGATAAAGAGCGGAAAGTACGCGTTTACATGTCCTGTCTCCTTGAACATCCTGTCAAGATGCTTCTGTACATTTTCCCATATTGCCCAACCCCATGGCTTTATAACCATGCAGCCCCTTACCGGGGAACTCTGTGCCATATCGGCTGCCTTTATTACCTGCTGATACCATTCAGGATAATTTTCCTCCCTGGTAGGTGTTATTGCTGTCTTCTGTTTTTTCCCCATTATTTACTCCGTATATATTTCGTGTATTTAGTGTGGTTCGCGGTTATCTGTTTTTAATTTACTCTGTTCTCCTGAGATTTCTATATCAAGTATCCTGAGCTGAACCTTTTCGTTTCCGTTCCATTTGTTTATTTCGGGAGAGTATACCATATTTACCGTGCTTCCCTGGGAGGGCTGTATGCCGGCAAGATTAAATCCTATTGCCTCATGAATCGCTTCTCCCTGCCTTAGCCTGAGTTTCAGATGATTTTCTCCCACAATCCAGGAATCCATGACTTCCAGATTTCCGGAGTAAAAAACGGGTTCAGGATTTCCTGAGCCAAAGGGTTCAAGAGAACGTATATCATTAACCGAATCTATTGTAAGCTCGGAAAGATTCAACCGGTCATCAACAGTTATGGATGGTATAAGGTCTTCATCCCTGAGTACATTTTGCGCAATATCTTCCAGACCCTTTGAAAGGAGATCAATATTGTTTCTTTCCAGAGTGCAGCCCGCGGCGTGGTAATGCCCTCCAAATTTTTTAAAAAGATGTTTAAGCTGTGTCAGGGATTCATGAAGGTTGAAACCGTCTATGCTCCTGCCTGATCCTGTGGCAATGCCATTTCTTATGGTTAATACAACAGTGGGCCTGTGATAACGGTCAAGCAACTTTGACGCGACAATTCCCAGTACACCCTTGTGCCAGTCCTGCTTTGCAAGCAGCAGGGTTTTTCTGTTCTTAAGGTCAAGCCCGGGAATCAGATTTGTTTCTATGTCTTCGATTATCTTGCTCTCTATCCTCTGCCGCTCGCTGTTCATGTTGTTAAGCTCTTTCGCGGTGTTAATGGCTTCCGAGTAGTTTTCTGTCACAAGGGCTTTAATGCCGGTAATATTATCTCCTATGCGTCCGGCCGCGTTCAGCCTGGGTGCTATTTTGAACGCTACATCTCCCGATGTTATTGTTTTGTTGTCCAGACCGCAGATTTTTTTCATGGCCTCGATACCCAGCCATTTTGAAATCTTCATTGTTTCTATACCCGCTGTCACCATTATTCTGTTCTGACCTGTCAGGGGTACCATATCAGCGATCGTTCCAAGTGCCACTATATCGAGGTACTGCTTCAGGTCAGGCTCTGCAGCCAGCTTGAACCACCCTTTTTTTCTTATGAATGACCTGATACCCGCTGCAAGAAAAAAGGCTACGCCCACACCCGCAAGTTCCCTGAAGGGGAATTCGGAATCGGGCCGGTTTGGGTTAATCACGGGGCATACGGGAGAGAAGTTATCAGGAATCTGGTGATGATCGGTTACAACTACATCTATCCCCAACGATTGAGCATACTCTATTTCTTTTTTATTGGATACACCGCAGTCAACAGTGATTATCAGTTTTGCCTTCTGTTGAGCAAGCTTGTTTACAGCTTCAATATTAAGGCTGTACCCTTCGCTTATCCTGTCCGGGATATAGTAAAGAACAGGTATCCCCAGCTCAGTAAAAAAGTTAACAAGCAGGGCTGTGGATGTAAGACCATCCGCGTCATAATCTCCGAATATTGCAATCTGCTCCTGTTTTTCAATGGCAGACATGATAAGATTTACACCCTCTTCCATGTCTTTGAGCTGCATCGGGTCAACCAGGTCTGATAATTTAGGGGAAAGAAATGTGTTGATGGCCTGAGGAGTATCTATTCCACGGTTAATCAGCAACCGTGCTTTTATTGGTGAAATACCGGTTTCACGGGACAGGTCTTCGGCGTTGTTTGAGGATGTTTTTAGTCTCCAGATTTTATCAGTCATTTTATTTTTCTGAGTTTTTAATAAGTTCCTCAACCTTCCTTAGATCTTCCATAGTGTCAACCTCAATGGAATCGGAATCCGTTTCTATGGCTTTAATCCTGTAACCGTTTTCCATGGCCCTGAGCTGTTCGAGCTTTTCTATGTCTTCCAGCTTTCCGACTGGTAACTTATTGAATTCTAAAATAAAGTATTTTCTGTAGGCATAAAATCCAAGGTGTTTATAATATTCCTGCTCCACGCTTTGTTCACGGTAAAAGGGTATGGGCCATCTGGAGAAATAGAGGGCAAAATCATTATTATCGGAAACTGCCTTTACAATATTGCTGTTGTCGATTTCTGACGTATCACTTATCCTGTATATAAGGGTACTCATTGGTATGGTTTTATCATTTATAAGAGGTTTTACCATATCGGAAATGACCGAAGGTTTAAAAAAGGGCTGGTCACCCTGAATGTTTACTATGATATCATCCTCATTCAGCCCCAAAATTTCAACCGCTTCGGCTATCCTGTCAGTACCTGAAGGATGTTTCTCCTTTGTCATAACAGCCTTGCCACCGAAATCCTCAACACATTTTAATATCCGCTCATCGTCGGTTACAACATAAACCTCCGAAATATCAGAGCAGTTCGCGGCACAGCCATATGTGTGCTGAATCATCGGTTTCCCTGCAATCATTGCCAGCGGTTTTCCCGGAAAACGTGTGGAAGCGTATCTTGATGGAATAAATGCGAAAACAGACATAATCGATTACCCCACCGAATATGTCGCACAGGCATTATCGGATTCCCAGGCCGTGATCCTGCTTATTTTAACTTGGCTGTTGTTTACATCCTTTGATAATTCATCGAAAATATATTTTGCAATATTTTCAGAAGATGGATTGATTTCGGTAAAACATTCGAGATCATTCAAAAATTTATGGTCAAGCCTTTCTATGATTTCCTTTGTCTTGTCTTTGATAATCTTGAAATCAACGAGAAGACCATTATCATCCAGTTCTTCTCCCTTCACATATACCTCAATTTTCCAGTTATGACCGTGAAGGTGCTCACATTTTCCGTTATAGTTTCTCAACTGGTGGGCTGCACCGAATTGAGTAATAGTTTTCAGTTCGTACATATGTTTGCCTCTGGCGTACTGTTGTTCTTTAAATAAAAATCAAGTCGATATCTAAAATATTCATTTGGCGGACGGACATAAGTCTCAGGGTGCAGGGTACAAAATCGAATGATTTTTTATCTGATTTATGCTTCGGGTGGTTTGCCGCATTCACTGCATTTACCGTCTATAATAATGCCTGTACAGGTGCCGTCTGAGCACAGTACCCTGTCATTAAAATCAAAGCCATCATCTTCTTCATCGGCCTCGGGCACTGCTGAGTCATCCTTGAGGTTTTTTCCGCAGTTGATACAGTAAACACTCTCTTCAGGAGTTGATTCTCCACATTCCGGGCAGTTAATGCCTTCTATCTCATGGTTGCATTCGGGACATTTTATTATCATTTTCAGCTCTTACCTCAGGTTAAAAATAAAGTTTATTCAACTGTGAATTAATAATATATTGCAGCAGGATATGTCAATCCCTGATAAATTATCAAAGCCTTAATCCCGATCCGGCATTAACAGGGTAATTTTACCCTGCATATCGGAAAATACCTGTTTTAAAACAGGTTGTTTTTAAAAGATAATATTGAAAAACGGATGTTTTTTGACAACTTGACTTGATATAGCTTATAAAAACAAGTTGATAAAAATGCATATCCGGTTAAAATTACATTAAAAATAAATTTCATAATCAACCTGTTATATGAATGGAGGTATAAATGGATACAGGCAAGGTGAAGGATCTAATGGTTCCGCTGGAAGAGTATGCCACTGTCTCGGATAAGGCCACTCTTTATGAAACTGTACTTGCACTCGAGAAGACTCAGGAGGAGATCGAGAGGACTCATACTGCCTATCTGCACAGGGCTGTTCTTGTTTATGACGATAATAAAAGAATAATCGGTAAGATAAGTCAGCTTGACGTTCTGACTGCCCTCGAGCCTAAATATGGTGAAATGGGGCACAGCAGGTCGATGTCAAGAGTCGCGTTCAGTCCCCAGTTTCTTAAAAATATGCTTGAACAGTATTCTCTGCTTTCGCAGTCTGTTGAAACATTATGTAAAAAAGCCAGGGATATAAATGTTACCGAAATAATGTACACTCCATCCGAGGGTGAATATGTGGATGAAAATGCCTCGCTGAGGGAGGCGATACACCAGTTTGTGATGGGGCATCATCAGTCATTGCTCGTAACACGTGGGGGGAATATAGTAGGCGTCTTAAGGCTAACGGATGTATTTAAGGAAGTCGTTCATATCATGAAAGCTGACTTTGAGTAACTGGTGAAAGGG
>JASFHE010000530.1:0-5008 GCA_050123415.1 Desulfobacteraceae bacterium
ATTGCCAATGCTGAGACCTCCTGTATCATGATCAGGGAAAATGACAACCAGCGTATCAGGGTCTTTTTTTGCATAGTCAACAGCGATGCCTACGGCCTTGTCAAAAGCCAGAAATTCTGTAACCATAAAGACCGGATCATTTGCATGACCTGCATAATCCACCTGGCTTCCTTCCACCATCAGGAAGAAGCCTTTTTCATTTTTTGACAGAACCTTTATTGCTTTTTCCGTCATTTCTGCCAGTGACGGCTGAGACGGATTTAACTCATCCCTGTCTATATCAGGAACAAGATTTCCTTCATTAAAAATACCCCACACTTTTTCATCGCCGAGTTTTTCCAGTTCATCCCTGCTGCTGATAAAACTGTAGCCCCTTTTCTGAAGGATATTGATGAGATTTTCGGAGTCCTTACGTCTTCCCCTCCAGATACCTCCTCCGGAGGATTTATATTCGGCACCGGCAGGTAAAAGATTGCTTCCCCCTCCACCTAAGACCACATCAATGTCCTGATACACTATCTGCTCTATAATATCATCAGACATAATCCTGGAAGGCACATGGGCAGAGAAGCCGCCGGGCGTGGCATGATCTATTACACAGGTTACAACCAGACCGGTTGATTTTCCATTGTGTTTTGCTCCTTCAAGGATTGTAGGAAGCGGATAATAGGGCATGGAATCCGGTTGGTAAATCGGCAACAGGCCTTCTTTTTGTGGACCAACACCAAGAAAGCCGGTTGTAGTTTTATGTCCTGAAGCAAAGGCTGTAGCCGCAGCAGCAGAATCGGTAATTATTGAATTTGCTGCAAAGGTTCTTACCGACCCTACGTTCAACTTGTCCAGGTTGATATCCGAACCTTTGAATAATCTTGCAAAGGTCTGTATACTCATGGAACAGCCGTCAGGTACCATGACGATTACGTTTTTATATATACGGTCTGTTTTTTCATTCTTATAGCCAAGTTTGACCTGAGGTGCTATACATCCCGATAAAACAAAAAGAATTGAAACAGATAGAAACAAAAATGATCTGGCAGACTTTAACATTATAATAGCTCCTTGTAATGAATATGGATGATAAAATATAGTTATTGTGACGTATGTCAATAGTATTTATCCTGACATTGCAGAAATTTGAGTTCAATTAATTTCATAATAGCTATATATAAAGTGAATTCAACGGTTTTGAGCCAAATCTGCCGCGTCAGGGTAAATATTCTTACAAAGAGATTATGGTTAATTTAAAACAAATGACATTTTTCGGTTTTAAAAAAGGAGAGTACTGAAATGACCAAGGTTGAAGTTTTCTCAGGTATCTGCGGATTTACCACCCGCATAGAGGTCGAGGAAAAGGAAAAGTATGTGGCAGTATGCAGAATAGAAGGCCAGTGTCCGAATTGCAGTAAAGTAGCGGCAATACTGGCTGAAGATTCTATTAACGTTATGGATGAGCTCTTCAGGAAGGGACAATCAAAAGTCATTGAAGCGTGCCAGGCAAATCTTCCCCATGTTTCATGCCCGGTACCTGCAGGGATTTTAAAGGCGCTTGAGGTTGGTGTGGGCCTGGCCCTGCCGGCAGATGCATCTATCAAATTTATTGAAACCGAAAAAAAATAGAACTATCTGTACGGATAAAGCCTGTTGTATAAGATTTGTATTTCCCTTTATCATATTGCGGTAAAGGCCTAAACGGCGGTTATTTTGTGTGACTTTTTTTATCCCGGTCATGAGCCGGAAATCTGTGTTCTTTATTATGAACGGAGCATGCATTCTTATCCGTTACCTCCGCGAAGTTTAGATATAAAATAATTTACACTATAAAAAAATAAAGAGATATCTTTAAATCAGAAGGATATTTCTGCAGGTATCCGGGTTTTTAAAGTGATGTCGGATACTGAAAACAATAATAAAAACAATTTGATAAGCTGTTTTATTATGTCTTGATACGGCGTTTTTCTATCGAAAAAAAGCGGGAGGAAGAAAAGAGAAACACCAGAAAAGCGTCAATTAAAAGACGATTGGCAATAAAATGGCGCTTTAAGAATATATAGTGATAAAAATATGACGATTAGTGTATGATAAAGAATAATGCAGGATATCTTATGGTTTAAATTGGAATCTGCCTTGAAAAGATTAAGAAAAAAAGTTTTGTAAAATCAATACCTAATAGTGATGACTTATCGTTTTTTTTTAGATTGGCACTGTTATTGCTTTACAGCTGAACCAGTGTTCGATTTAAGTACTAATTGTTTTATTTGTTTTAACAGCTTTATAGAAGTGAAAACGTTCGAAAGAACGTAATGCGAAACCGCTGATGATCTTAGTTCTCAAGTACTGATTCGATTATTTGGGTGCAAGGTCACCAGGCGGAGTAGCACCATCGTTAGTGCTGGACCGCAGGAAATACAGCATTAATTGGAGGTGCTATAATGCGCAGGTTTTTTAATACTGATTTATCAGTGGGTTTAGTATGTGCAAAGTTTCTTGTTGCACTGTTTTTATTGGTAGTATTCATTTCTTCCGCAGATGCCCGTGAGGTAACTCTTCAGTGGGATCCCAATTCAGAACCTGATTTAAGTCATTATGTTGTACACTGGAGTACCAGTTCAAGGTCATACACAAACAGTAGTGGTGATATAGGGCTTGATACATCCTACGCGTGTACATTACCTGATGATGGTCAAATATACTATTTTGCTGTTACTGCTGTTGATGAAGCCGGATTGGAAAGCGATTATTCAAATGAAGTGGATACAGGTGATGTTCCTGGTAACAGTGCACCTATAGCAATAGCAGGACCTGATCAGAATGTTAATGAAGGATCGCTGGTATATCTTGATGCTTCCAATTCAAACGATCCTGACGGTGACGCTATATCCTACCAGTGGACCCAGATAAGTGGAATCAGTGTAGCTCTTGACAATCCTGTAGCAATACAGCCTTCTTTTACAGCGCCTTCTATTTCCTCACAGGGTGAGTCCCTGACTTTCCAGCTTACTGTAACAGATAGTGAAGGTCTCCAATCCACAGACAGCTGTATTGTAAATATTGTATCTGTAAACAATCCACCGGCAGCCGACGCGGGGCCTGATCTGAACATAAATGAAGGTTCACTGGTATATCTTGACGGAACCAATTCAAGTGATCCTGATGGTGATGCGTTGACATATCAGTGGATACAGACAGGCGGACTTTCCGTATCACTTAATGGTTTAACATCAGCACAGCCAACATTCGATTCACCTTATATCAGTTCCGAAGGTGAGTCCCTGACTTTCCAGCTTACTGTAACAGATAGTGAAGGTCTCCAGTCCACAGACAGCTGTGTGGTAAATATAATATCTGTAAATAATCCCCCTGAAGCCGACGCGGGACCTGACCAGAATGTAAATGAAGGTTCAATCGTCTACCTGAATGGTTCCAATTCAAGTGATCCTGATGGTGATGCATTGACATATCAATGGACACAAGCAAGCGGACCTGCTGTAACACTGGATAATTCATCAGCTGTTCAACCATCATTCAATTCACCGTATATTGAATCCGAAGGCGAGTCCATAACTTTCCAGCTTACAGTAACTGATGAAGGCAGCCTCCAGTCAACAGATACCTGTATTGTAAATATCGTATCTGTAAACAATCCGCCCTCAGCCAGTGCGGGACCTGATCAGACAGTCGATGAAGGAGCTCTTGTTACCCTCAACGGTTCGGGTTCAAGTGATCCTGATGGTGATGTACTGACATTCAAGTGGATTCAAACAGGCGGTACATCTGTTACTCTCAGCAGTTCAATCGAAGCGAATCCGGTATTTGAAGCCTTCTTTGTAGATCCTGAAGGTGAGTCTTTGACTTTTAAACTCACAGTAACCGATATACATGGTCTTCAGTCAACAGATACATGTATTGTTAACATAGCATGGGTAAATGATCCTCCGGTTGCTGATGCCGGACCTGATCAGGATGTTGATGAAGGCTCTTCTGTAACACTTAACGGTTCAGGTTCAAGTGATCCGGAAGGTGACTCTCTCACCTATAAATGGACACAGGTAAGCGGACCGGCAGTAACTTTTAATGACTCAAAAATTGTCAATCCGGCATTTGATATACCATATATCGATACTGACGGCGAATCCATGACCTTTCAGCTGACGGTAACTGATGAAGGCGGACTTCAGTCATCAGACACATGTATTGTAAATATAGTATCTGTAAATAATCCTCCCTCAGCAGACGCAGGAGCAGATCAGTCGGTTGATGAAGAAACAGTTGTAACACTTAGCGGCTCAGGATCAAGTGATCCGGATGGTGACGAGCTTACCTATAAATGGACCCAGGCAAGCGGTCCGGTTGTGACATTGAATAATTCAGGCACGATCCAGGCGAACTTCATCACTCCTGATGTGAATATGGAAGGTGCTTCACTTGTCTTCCAACTGACAGTAACTGATGAAGGTGGACTCAAATCAACGGACATCTGTACTGTAAACGTGTCCTGGGTAAATGAAGCCCCGACAGCCAAGGCCGGATCGGATCTGACAGTCGATGAAGGAACAACAGTAACCCTCAACGGTTCAGGTTCAAGTGATCCTGACGGTAGTACACTTACCTATGAATGGACCCAGGTAAGCGGCCCCGCTGTAACTCTGAATAACTCAGGTTCTGCAATTGCAGCCTTCACATCTCCTGATGTAAATATGGGAGGCGTTTCGCTTGTCTTCCAGCTGACAGTAACGGATGAAGGTAATCTTGAATCAACAGATACCTGTACTGTCAATGTATCCTGGGTAAATGAAGCCCCGACAGCGAGCGCGGGATCAGATCAGACAGTTGATGAAGAAACCGCAGTAACCCTCAACGGTTCAGGTTCAAGTGATCCTGACGGTAATGCACTTACCTATGAATGGACCCAGGTAAGCGGCCCTGTTGTAACTCTGAATAACTCAAATTCTGTTATAGCGACCTTCACATCTCCTGATGTAAATACAGAAGGTGCTTCGCTTGTTTTCCA
>JASFHE010000531.1:0-5003 GCA_050123415.1 Desulfobacteraceae bacterium
TGGCAAGAAAAGAAGGAAAAAGAAATCGAACAGACACAAGTAAATCTGTTTAAATAAGTATATAACAAGGGGTACCTTTTAGGACTAACAACATCAAGCCACCGCCTCTGGCGGTGGTATTTTGACTGTGTGATTTCTTGGATTTAATAATCCCAATAGCAAATTTTCTAAGCCGAGTCATATTTTCAGGACCATATCCTGTTCGTATTCGACTGCGGTCCTCATCATAATTCCAGTCAAGGATATAATGACAACTGCTTTCGATGACCCAATGACCGCGATTCACTTTTAATATTCTTTCCGCATCTGCTTCATCTTTTTTTCTGCTCGTAATGCCATAAGCCATCTCATGGTTGGATATCTTTCCTGTTTTTTTATCTGTAAATTCACGCTCAATTGCAAATGCTTGTCCAACATGGGGAAAACCAAGATACCCATTTAACTCACAAGTCGTCCAGATCTTTCGGATTTCAATACGTCCATGTTCACCGGAAGAGATATCAACAGCTTCAGGTTCTTCTTTATCAATATCCCGAAAATAATATGAAATATCATTCAACAAATTTGGCTGATTTTTTTTAACTATCAAATGGTAATGAGCTTTTCTTTCTTCGACAATATATTTTGCAAAATCCCACTGGGTGTGCAATGCATCGGCAGTTATATCTTTGTTCTCAATATCAATGGCGTCCAACAACGGGGCAGCTACTTTAATCTCATTTGTTTGCTTAACTTTATCAGAGTTTTTTCCAACAGGTATAGTTCCTACTTTTTTTGGGTGTAACAGTTTTTACTCTCATGCCCCACTACACTCATTATATGGGTTTGGCGGCCATTTTCATCAATGGCATTGCGCATAACCTTGCCATCAATAGCAAGGCTTTCGTCTTGTTTTCCATAAACCTCATTCCAGCATTGTAGTGCGTTATCAAGCTCCACGGGATCAACTCGCACAAGTATATCCCTGATTATTGATTCACTTGGGACCAAATATTTGCCCTTGTCAAATCTGCAACAAAACCGCTCTCTGGCATTTTGGCTCAGACTATCCGCCCAATCCCATATGCCCTTGTAACTACGCATACCACACAATATTGCCCCTGCAGCTATTGCAAGTACCGTTGGCAACCGATGTCGTTTTCCCTGGCCTCGACGAGGATCGGGTATCCTCTTAAAAAAATCCGGCAATGAACGCATATGTTCGGCTTTTATCTTCATTTTCCTCCCTCCACTTTTATAACTATTGTTAAGTATGGGTTGAGATAAAATCCTTCTTGCGTTTCTTTGTAGAGGTTTTACAAATATCATCTTTGAATTGCCAATGGCTTTTGTATAGCCTTCTTTTCTTCTTCGATATCCTTTTGTATCACCAATGTATTGCCAATTGGAAGCTTTGTATACTGTGCCTATATATCGATCAGGGTCCACAAAGGTTTCAACCATCACAATTTTATGATCAAAAAATATCTTCCAATCATCAACCAACCGCTTTAGACATAAGGAAATCGTTTTTGACCCCAGGTTCTTAATATGCCAACCGGGCAATATTAAAAACCGATTATTGTTGACCACAAGGTTTAATCGATCATATTGGTGTCTATAATCCCAGCCTATCCATTGATCACGTGCCTTGCACTTCAAGGCCGATACTGAAAAACTGATAAGAGAGACCCATTGGTTTTCAACTGTGGCGACATACCATAATGTTTCTCCTATCTTAGGTGCATATCCCAAATAATGATGCTTATCCATAAACTCGCGATATTGTTGTTCTTCTTTCTTAAGAACAGGGCGAACCTTAATCCATTGTAATTCCACGAATTTTACCTCAAAATAAATATCGAGGCATATCTATACATTATTTTTAAGGCTTCGACCACCTCTTTATTTAATTGTTTGTTTTATTTGTCTTTTGGCTTCAGAACAAATTGGCCGTGATTGAAAATCAAACAAATTTGATTTTTCAGTATATTCATGTATAAGAAAGTCTGTTAGATTACTGAATAAGGAAAAACAAGGAGTAAAATAAATAATGACAATACCAAAATTTGACCCCAAAGAAATGGAAGTTGTCGGAACAATCCCGGCTTCTCCCTTTTCTCCTGAGATGAAAATATATAATTATCCTGTTTCAACCAGAGATGCGTTTCTTGCCATGATGAACAGAAAGCCTGTATGGCAGGTGACAGGACTTGATAATCGAATTTTTACCCCCGGAATTTTGCCTGATAATGTCTCCCGTGCTTTTGTGCTGGAAGCCCAACCCTTTGATATGGCCAGGGAAGGCGGCGGAAAAGATATGTTCGGTATTGAGTGGGAGTATATTGAGGTTGCGGGCGGGTCCATGGTCCGTCCGGGGAAGCCCTTCATGGAAGATGCCTCTGAATGGTACGACAAGCTTGTATGGCCTGACATAGACAGCTGGGACTGGGAAGGAAGCGCAAAGGCCAATAACGGGACCTACCTGACGGATGAAAATTATAATATAGTCTGGTTCCAGACCGGATGGTATGAAAGACTTGTATCCTTTATGGATTTTGAAGGCGCTATCATGGCAATGATAGATGAAGATCAGAAAGAGGCGGTAAAAGAACTCTTTGATAAACTTTCAGATCTCTATATCAGAATATTTGATAAATATTTGACTCACTATGAACATATTGACGGATTCTTTATCCATGATGACTGGGGTTCACAAAAAGAGACATTTTTCTCACCGGCTACTGCAGAAGAAGTGATTGTCCCGGCCATGAAAAAAGTCACGGAGTTTATCCATTCAGAGGGCAAATTTGCAGAACTTCACAGTTGCGGCCAGTTGATGAAACAGGTGCCCAATATGATAGCTGCGGGCTGGGATGCCTGGGGTGGACAGGAAATGAATGATACGCAGAAGATATATGAACTGTATGGTGATAAAATCCTGATTGGTGTTATCCCTGATATGTTTGATATCGAAACAACATCTGAAGAGGAACAGAGGGCCAGAGCAAGGGAATATGCTGATAAATTCTGTAATCCGGAGAAACCTTCATATTTTAATTTTATGGGTTCAAAATTAATGACGCCTGCTTTCAGAGAAGAGCTTTATAAACAGTCCCGCATGAACTATAGTAAGTAAAAACAAGGAGGCGTTAACAGAAAAAACCTTTTAACGCCTCCTTGTTTTCCAACCATGAATTCTTTGTCCTGTTACTATTAAAATCTGTGTTTAAAAAATCATTTTTCCTGTACCCTATTTGCAATATTATGTTGTATAATCTGCCTGTTTTTTTGGTTTTTAAGGATTATATTTATAGTCATTTTGATAAAGTAAGTTCACAATCCTTAAAAATCAAAACAGCCGAACATCGTAATTTAATTATAACTGATATGGCTTTGAGAAAAGGACAGCACCTCCATCCGGAGCAAAAAAGAAGCCCGATACTTGCCCGGATTTTTATATGTACGGAGCAGGCAAGGGTGTTTTTTTTCAGGGTGAGATCACCGGATGATTGAACATTTTTATTGTAGATTGTTCTATCATCTAAACATTGTTTTTTATTTCGAATCAATAATTGACACGATCTTCCTATTCCCCTATACTCCCATTTCTAAAAAAAGTAATTATAACGAATATATATCTGCCTTATTGATGCTTAAATGATTCAAATTGGGCAAAATTATATGCCTTTCTTACAGGCTTAAATAATACTAAGGAGAAGAACAAATGAAAGAAGCAGTTATTGTGAGTGGTGTAAGGACACCGCTTGGTGCGTTTAACGGATCATTGAGTAATATTCCTGCTACTAAACTGGGAGCTCTTGTAATTGAAGAGGCGGTAAAAAGGGCCGACATTGAAAAAACAGATGTTGATGAAGCCATGATGGGTATAGTGCTTCCCTGCGGATACGGACAGAATCCGGCCAAGCAGTCTGTTGTCCAGGCCGGTATGCCGTGGGAGGTTGAAAGTATTACGGTAAATAAAGTTTGCGGATCTTCTTTAAAGACCGTAATGCTTGCAGCTCAGGCCATACAGGTCGGGGATGCGGATGTTGTTGTAGCCGGCGGCATGGAAAACATGAGTTATGCCCCCTATTATCTTGAAAAGGCCCGAACAGGGTACAGGATGGGGAACGGTCAGCTTTTGGACCACATGGTACACGATGGACTGTGGGACGTGGTAAACGATTTTCATATGGGCATGTCAAATGAACTCTGTTCGGAAAAATATGATGTTTCCAGAGAAGACCAGGACAAATTTGCTGATGAATCATACCGCAGGGCCCTTGAGGCCATAAAATCCGGAAGGTTCAAGGATGAGATCATGCCTGTTGAGATCCCGCAAAGAAAGGGTGATCCAAAAATATTTGATACGGATGAATGCCCCAGAGAAACCAGTATGGATATACTTTCAAAAATGAAGCCTGCATTCAAGAAAGACGGACTTGGTACAGCAGGCAATGCATCCATAATAAGTGACGGTGCTGCTGCTGTTGTGGTTATGTCTCGTGAAAAGGCCGAAGAACTTGGGTGTAATATCCTTGCTACCATCGGCGCACAGGCATCATACGGGATAGACATGAAATATGTTCTTGTTGCCCCTATCTGGGCAATACCAAAGTGTGCTAAAAAAGAAGGTATAGCCCTCGATGATATCGACCTTTTTGAAATCAACGAGGCATTCAGCGGATCATCCGTGGCCATATTAAAAGAGCTTAATCTCGATCCGGCAAAGGTTAATGTAAACGGCGGTGCAGTTGCCCTGGGGCATCCGATCGGCGCAAGCGGATGCCGTGTACTGGTTACACTTATCAATGAAATGATAAAACAGGATAAAAAAACGGGAATGGCATCACTGTGCCTGGGCGGCGGTGAGGCCGTTGCCATGATAGTTAAGAGATAATCTATATATTTTACAAAACCATAAAGGAGGATAAAATGGAGATAAAAACATACGGTGTTATAGGTGCTGGTCAGATGGGAAATGGTATTGCTCAGGTTGCTGCAATGAGTGGGCTTAATGT
>JASFHE010000532.1:0-5002 GCA_050123415.1 Desulfobacteraceae bacterium
TCAAAAAGAGATTGAGAGCCAACTGGATATGATCAGCACAATGAAGAAGGACCTGTTTGTACTTGAAGATGAATTCTTGAAGAAGCAGAGAACCATGGAATACATGGACAAACTTTTGCTGGAATACACACCGGCAAATGACAGCGCCTATAAACCGTTTCCCTATGATTTTGAAGATGAAAAGATTAAAAATTTTAGCAACAGGCTGGATGATCTGTTATTCGAATACTATGATACACTGAGAATATTCAAGGCAGATGCAAAAAAAAGTCAGTTGCTGAAAAACCAGATAGATAAATTATGGGTAGAACTGGTTGAGTTAATCAGGAAAAAAATTGAGTTACAGAAGAATGAACTGGAAACCCTTAGGCAGACAATTGATAACAAGAAGAAAAATGTTGCCAGGTTCGTGAATAGAAATGAGGAACTTATAGCGGTTGAATCCAGGCTTGATAGCCTGAATACAAAGATCACGCTTTTAAAAGGAAATTATGAGACCTTTTATCAAAAACTTGAGGAGTCAAAAATAGAACAGGCTTCCGAGGCCTCTCAGATGAGCAATGTCCAGATTTTAAGTCGGGCCTCCATTCCTGACAAACCATTTTTTCCAAGAAAAATCTTTGTCATCCCCTTTGGCATACTGACCGGTTTCCTGATAGGTATTTCTGTTGCCCTGATAAGAGAGTTTTTTGACCGTACATTTAAGACCCCCTTCCAGGTAACTCGGCATCTCAATCTCCCCTGTATTGGTTCCATTGGTTATTCCGGAGAAATTATTGAGCAGCCGCTGGTAACAAAAAGGATGGGAAAAATATTTTTAATTATGGGTATCATTGTTATAGTGTTTTTCTGGCTCCTTTTTCCCCGTTGACAGGCAATGGGCATTTAGAAATGAAAGATATCAGTTCAAGCTTACCTCTTGCAGTTCTGACCGGGCTATTATTATCTGCCGCAGGTATAGTGCTCCTGTTGCGGCCTGATCCATGGCTGGCGTTGCTGCCCCCTCTTCTCCTGCCTATCCTCTTTTTATTAGGCAGGTATCCTGAATATGGCTATTATCTGATGGTTGTACTTATACCCATGAATGCCTGGCGGAGCCTGATGGATAAATATGAGTTTTTAACCGTTTCCAAGTTAGTCGGTATACTGGTCATACTTTCTGTCTTTCTTAAAATCGTTAGCAGAAAAGAACTGCTCAGTCGTATGAAGACAAACCTGTGGTATCCGCTTGCAGGTCTTTTAATGGTTTCAATCATCTCAACCTTTTACTCAGATTATCCCCTGGAATGTATAAATGACCTGAGGCAAATGATCACAGTTTTTCTCTTTCTCGCCCTTACCCTGTTTTTTATAAGGGAAAAGGAGATAAAGAAAGTCATCCCTATTATATTGATCGCCAGTACATCCTTTTCAGCTTTTATAGCTGTTGCCGGAAAGATATTAAATATCGGTGATCTTTTCATTTCTATGGATTCGGATGCCATTACCGGAAGGGCAATCGGAACAGCAAATGACCCCAATTTTTTTGCAGCAATGATACTGGTCAGTTTACCATTAATCGCGCATTTTTTTTCCCGCAGCCATTCAACAAGAAACAGGATGCTTTTTGCAGTCCTTTTTATACATAACTGTTATGCTGTTATCCTCACCTATTCACGGGGTGTAACGCTGGCGCTTTGTTTCACGGTTATTCTTATTCTGTTTGAGAATTTCAAAAGAATTAAACTTAAGTATTTAGGATTTCTGATTGTTGCCATTGGAATCATGGGCAGCATTGCTGTTTCCAAAGTGCCTGAAATGACTATCTGGGAGCGTATGCAAACCCTTTTAACTCCCCAGACGGATTTATCTCTATCAAGACGGGCCAGCTATATACAGGTGGCCAAAGAGGCTGTTATCTATGACCCGGTCATTGGCTCGGGGCCAGGGGCTTTCCCATATATATACATGAACAGCAGATACGCTACAGCCCTTGCAACAAAAGAATCAGGATTTGCCCGAGCGGCCCATAATACCTATCTGGAGATTCTTGTCGGAACGGGATTTCTTGGTTTAGGGTTATTTCTAACCGCCCTTTTATTCGGAATCAGAAATTACTTCAGGACCCAGAAGCATTTAAAAAATATAGGAAGATTTTGTGAGGCCTCTTTTGTAAGGGCTTTCTCCTATTCTTTTCTCTCACTCCTTTTTTCTTTCATGTTCATGAGCGCTGTATATCGAAAGTATCTATGGCTTTTCCTGGGCCTTTCTGCCGTAGTTGGTCATATTTTTAAGAATGGAGATGTATCCATTGAAGAAGACCTCTGATTCATATCAGGACAATTTATTACATGACAGTAATATCCTCTTTTCCATCATCATCCCTTCCTATAATGAAGAGAATCATATAGGTGATTGTATTAAATCGATCCGGACAAACAATGGAAAAAATTTTCCCTATGAAATAATTCTTGTGGATGATGGTTCGACGGACAGTACTGTCAGCAAAGTAAAAGACCTCGGGATACAGATCATAGAAAATAAATCAGAAAAAAAACATAACATTTCGGCACTAAGAAACATGGGCGCTAAAGAGGCAAAGGGCAAAATTTTTGCCTTTCTTGATGCGGATATGACAGTACCCGATAACTGGCTTGAAAAGGCATGGGATTATTTTCTGGAGGGATTTGAGGGGGCTCTTGGTTTTTTAGACACCGTGCCGCAAGAAGCCGGGTGGGTAGGCAGGGTGTGGGGGGAGCGTTTTCTATACAGGCGAAAAAGTAAGGAGGATGTAGATTTTCTGCAAAGCAGGAATATTTTTATCAACCGTCAGGTCTTTAATAAAATAGGTGGTTTTAATGAATCTCTTTTAACATCAGAAGACAAAGACCTTACCATGAGAGTATTAAAGGCAGGGTTCAGAGCGGTCTCCCTCCCTGATATTATTTTAATACATCACGGATATGAGAAAAATTTCTTTGAATTCATTCGAAAAGAGTTCTGGAGACAGAATTCTACAATCCAGTGTGTAAAAGAAAACAGTTTTTCTATCAGGTCTCTTAAAAACCCGCTTGTCAGCTCCTGGCATATTCTTTTTTTAATTATTTTCCTTGTCGCCCTGTTTACGCAACACATTTTTTTTATTTTATCTGCTTTAATACTATGGATACTGCCATCGGGACTTATAGTTTTTCTGTATTCAGGAACCGGAAAATTTCCTCTAAGAATGGCCTCTTTTTTTTCCCTGACTTTTGTAAGATGGAATGTGGCGGGTGTGGCTCTTGTTTTGCAGTTAATCAAGAAGGGTATATTTAATAAAAAATAAGGACAGGTCTTGTTAGTTCATTTTTACACAACAGGGGAAGGATTTTGACAGCCATAAGCGCAATAGTTTTTTTTCTATCTTTAATTGCTGTTTCAGGATTTTTCATCATCTATCCTCTCATGATCCTGGTGATTTCTTTTTTCATACGCAGGAAGCATATCCATCATGAACTTAAAAACCCTTCAATCAGCATGATTATTGTTGTAAGAAATGGTGAAGACCTCATTCAAGAAAAAATAGAAAATGCAATTTCAATAATATACCCTTCAGATCAATATGAGGTCATCATTTTTTCTGATGGCTCCACAGACAGAACAGTAGAAAAAGTTAATCCCTTTTTGAATGACAGAGTTCATTTATATGAGTGTGGAGAACATACCGGAAAAATTCAGGGTTTGAATAAAGCAGTGGAAAAATCAAAAGGAGAGATTCTCGTTTTTTCCGATGCGGATGCCATTCTTGACAGGGAAGCAATTATATACATGACGGAGCATTTTTCGGACCCTCAGGTGGGAGGGGTTTGCGGAAGAAAAATAATTAATGAACATAAAAAATCATTGGCTGAAGCACAGGTTCGTTATTTCTCTTTTGATTTATGGACTAAGAAGGTGGAGAGCAGGACAGGCAGTATTACATCAAATGACGGGAAATTGTATGCCATCAGGCGAGATCTGTTTTCACCCGTTCCTCCCGGTGTAATGGATGATCTTTACATAGCATTGAATGTAGTAAGAAGGAAGAAACGTTTTATCTTTGAATCCAGAGCCCTTGTATCTGCCAGAATTCCTTCCAGATCAGAGAAACATGAAATTGAAAGAAGAAGGAGAATAGTCTGCGGAAGCCTCACGGGCATTTTTCTTATGCGGGATGTTTTAAATCCCTTTAGATATGGCCTTTACAGTATTAATCTTTTCTTAAATAAAATCCTCCGGCGATTGCTCCCGTTTTTTTTGATACTTCTGTTTGCAAGCAGCTTATGCCTTTCCTTTTCCAACCTGTTTTATTTTATGGTCTTTTTTCTACAGGCTCTTTTTTATTCCATGGCCTTAATATACCCACTGTTTTTTCAAAAAAGGAAAGATCGCGGAACAATAAACCGGGTATGCTCGATTATTTTTTACTTTTGTATTGGAAATATTGGTATGTTGCTTGGTGCACTGGATTTCTTCATGGGGAAAAAGGTCATAAAATGGAAACCCGTAAAAACAGATTCACAGGAGGGAATTCAATGAGTATACAGAAAGCTATTATAAGGTTTTTTATTATTTTTTCAGGAGCCGGGTATCTGTGTTTGATTTCTTTTCCCGTTTTTTCTACAGAAGGCAGTAAAGGTTTGGTCGGGATGTCTCTTCCTGCGTCTTTTCAGGCCTTTTCCGATGATTCACCATGGAATAGTCCTATACCTGATACACCTGAAATAGACATCCATTCAGATATAATGGTAGCTCATCTTAAAGAAAAGGCACAGATTATAAAAGGAGATATTGTAAAATGGACGATACCGTTGTTTGTTATTGATTCAGCCGTCTGTCCACGGATCAATATCGAATCCACAAAAGGGGAACTGTATTCAACTATAGATCCGGATAAAAACGGTATTGCAGAAAATATTCCCATACCCCAGGGGGTATGGCCTGATCCGGAAGAAGATGCCCACATGATCCTTGTAGATCCGGAAGTAAACAAGGTATGGGAATT
>JASFHE010000533.1:0-4986 GCA_050123415.1 Desulfobacteraceae bacterium
CGGGGGAGGGCATGTTATCCACGATCTTATTGCCGGAAAAAAAGTTACCCTTAAGGTAACATCCTATGGCACTGACTGTTATCCCAGAAAGGAATTTGAGAAGAGAGTACGGCTTGAGGATCTGCCCTATGCGTCACTCCTGAATCCCAGGAACGCTTATCAGAACTATAACTGCGCAATAAACCTTACAACAAAAACCATATACACCTACATGGGTGTCTTAAAACCTCAGGCAGGCAATGCAAATTATGCGACTGCAGGATATTTGAGCCCCCTGTTTAATGATCCCTATTATCTTACAATGGGGATGGGCACCAGAATCTTTCTGGGCGGAGCGCAGGGCTATATAATAGGCCCGGGAACACAACATAAGCCTGATGCAGAAAGGGCAAAAAATGGTGTTCCATTGGCTGGTGCAGGGACCCTTATGGTGATGGGTGACATGAAGGAGATGGACCCGAAATGGGTTACAGGGGTAAGCATACTCGGCTATGGCACCTCATTAGCTTTGGGGATAGGAGTCCCGATACCTATCCTGAATGAAGACATGGCACTCTATACAGGTGTATCCGATGATGAGATATTTACCCAGATAATTGATTACGGCAAAGAGTATCCGACGGGAGAAACAAAAAGCCTGGGCAGTGTAAGCTATGCCCAGCTTAAAAGCGGGACAATCAAATACAACGGAAAGGAAATTCCGACCGTGCCTGTTTCTTCACACGTAAGATCACTTGAAGTGGCGGACATTCTAAAATCCTGGATTAAAAAAGGAGATTTTTTCCTTACAGAATCCCAGGTAATGTTGCCTACTGCAAAGAAATCCCGAAAATAGAGCACTCATGCTTATGGGCATACAGGGTCTGTCAGGCATATGATCATCAATGAAAGTTTTTCCGAGGGAAATACCTTTATTCACAGACTTGATCCTAGGATTAAATTACTTGCCGCATTTCTGTTTTCAGTAATAATATCCGTTTCAGGCAGGTTTTTCCCTCTTTTTTTTGCCCTTATAATAGCATTTGCACTTTTGATCTCTGCCAGACTGCCAGTAAAAACTGTCCTGCTGCGTCTGCTGTTTGCAAACCTGTTTATTTTTTTATTATGGGTTTTCATTCCCTTTTCAATGAAGGGAGATCCCCTTGTTTATCTGGGTTCGCTTGTTATTTCAAAGGAAGGACTCTTTTACTGTTTTCTGCTGACCATAAAATCAAATGCAATAATAATTATCCTGATTACCCTGACAGCGACAATGCCCGTATTTACAATGGGCAGGGCAATGAGTTCTCTTGGCGTGCCGGCTAAGATTGTCAATCTCTTTATTTTTTCCTACAGATATATACACGCTATTCTGCTTGAATATAAAAGGTTAAAGGAGGCAATGGAGATCAGGGGATTTCGCCCGAAGACAAATATACACACATACAGGTCATATGCCTATCTGGTCGGTATGCTCATTGTTAAAAGTCACGACCGGGCAGAGCGAGTTCATTCTGCCATGATATGCAGGGGTTTTCAGGGAAGATTTTTTGATCTGACGGAGTTTTCTATTCAAAGGACGGATTTTATTTTTATTATAACTTTCATTATATGCCTCATGGCAGTAACACTTATTCAATGGCCGGCACTGATATCCTGATAAACTTAAAAAAAATTTCATTTATCTTCCCGGACGGAAAAAAGGTCCTGGAAGATCTTGATCTATGTCTCTGTAAAAATGACAGGCTTGGCCTGATCGGCCCGAACGGCAGTGGAAAGACAACCCTGTTCAGATTGATTATGGGACTTTTAAAACCTGCCTCGGGCAAGCTTACTATATTCGGCAGGGAGATGATTAATAAAAAAGATTTCATGCCGGTCAGGCAAAAGGTCGGCTTACTCTTTCAGGATGCGGATGACCAGCTGTTCAGCCCTACGGTACTAGATGATGTGGCATTCGGGCCGTTAAACCAGGGTAAGAGTCCGGCAGAGGCAAAGGAGATTTCCAGGGAAATACTCTCTTCTCTTGGACTGGAAAATTTTGAGGACAGGATTACCTATAAACTTTCGGGAGGAGAAAAAAAGCTTGTATCCCTGGCTACTGTGCTTGCAATGAAGCCGGAGGTCCTGCTGCTTGATGAACCGACAACAGGTCTTGATGTTGAAACCACAAAAAAAATTATCCGGGTGCTGGAATCCATTGATGTATCGAGTATTATTATTTCACATGATATGGATTTTATTCAGCGGACAACAGGGACGATCTACGGCATGGTAAAAGGTAAAATCCAGCCGGATAAGGGAGAATATGCCCACAGCCATGTACATGCCCATGGTCACGGCGAGGTTCCGCATACTCACTCGGATATTTCCGACTGATATAACAGGAATATTAATATCCTGCACAGGCTGGTTATCCCGGTACAATTTTAAAATAAAACCTTTCATCCCTGTAAATCCAGATAGTTATAGCGGGCTTATTACTTGACATAGACGATTTAGATACTATAATTGGGAACAGTCTAATATATGTAGCAAATATAATTTAATTTTACCTACTATATCCGGATCGATCAGTTTAACGCTTGTCGATCCGGTTTTTCATTGTAAGTGTTTCCGGAGGTTTTACCCTTGAGCCCAAGCGGTCATGATACCAAAAAACAGCTTGATTACATTGAGAAGGACAAAATAATACTTGTCGGTAATCCCAATGTGGGGAAGAGTGTTATCTTCGGGCTTTTAACCGGAAAATATGTAACAGTATCCAATTATCCCGGAACAACGGTCGAGGTATCCAGGGCATTTTCACGTTTCGGCAAGAAAAAATATCTGGTGATCGATACTCCCGGGACAAACAGCCTTATCCCCCAGTCCGAAGATGAAAAGGTTACCCGTGATATACTTCTTGAAGAAGAGGCCGAAATAGTAGTCCAGGTTGCTGATTCCAAAAACCTGAGAAGAGGTCTTTCCATCAGTCTTCAGCTTTCGGAGATGGAAATCCCCTATATCCTGGATATAAATATGATTGATGAAGCCAGAAGCAGAGGCATTTATATTGATGAAAAAAAACTCGGAGAACTCCTGGGAACCGAGGTCATACCCACTGTTGCAACACGCAGGCAGGGAATTAACTCCCTCATAAAAAGTATCTCCAACCCGGTCAAGCCCGGTGTAACAGTCAATTATGGTGATAACATAGAATCCGGCATCCGCAGGATACAGGACCTTGTTTCCGAAAAGGAGAAAATAACAAGGTTGATAGCCATTATGTTCCTGGCAGGAGAACATGGAATAGAAGAATGGTTTTCCAGCCGGTTCGGGAGAGATGCCTTTGAAAGGGCTGAAACAATAAGGAATTCATTACAGTCCGAATACTCATCACCCCTGAGTTATATGATAAATAAACGACGGATGGCAAAGGTTGATGAAATACTAAAAGAGGTCCGGACAAAGGATGAAGGAGCCCGGGGGCATAATATTGCCCAGACCTTTGGCAGACTTTCCATGCATCCGGTGTGGGGAATACCCATCCTGCTGGCAGTCCTTTATCTTACATATAAGATAGTAGGAGAATTCGGGGCGGGAACCTGCGTTGACTTTCTTGAGAGCGTTGTCTTTGGTCAATATATAAATCCCTTTTTGACAAAGATTGTTAACGCTCTAACAGACAGTGAGTTTATAAGGGAGTTTCTCATAGGTGAGTACGGTCTTTTTACAATGGCCCTTACCTATGCTATTGCAATCGTACTCCCGATTGTCGGGTTCTTTTTCCTTATCTTCGGACTCATGGAAGACTCAGGTTATATGCCGAGGCTCGCCATAATGGTAAACAGGCTCTTTAAAATGATCGGCCTTAACGGGACAGCGGTTTTACCCATGATCCTCGGGCTTGGCTGCGCGACAATGGCAACCCTTACTGCAAGGATACTGCCCAGTAAAAAAGAGAGAATAATAGTTACACTGCTTCTGGCCCTTGCTATTCCATGCTCGGCACAGCTTGGTGTAATTTTCGGAGGGACATCCACAATATCTCCCTGGGCCACTGTATTGTGGGTATTTGTAATAGTCTTTGTTATCTTTGTTGTAGGGTTCCTTTCATCCATTGTTATACCGGGCAAGAAATCGGATTTTATCCTTGAAACTCCGCCCATCAGGATGCCCAAGCTTGCAAATATAGTTATTAAAACCATTGCGCGGCTGGAATGGTATCTAAAAGAAGCCGTACCCCTCTTCATGCTCGGCACCATAATACTTTTTACCCTTGATAAACTTGGCGCCCTGATAATGATTCAAAATGCGGCAGCCCCTCTGGTGGTTAATCTGCTCGGCCTGCCCAAGGAGGTTGCAGGGGCTTTTGTAATGGGCTTTTTAAGAAGGGATTATGCAGCAGTACTTGTTGTAAAGGAAGGGAATCTGGATCCGGTTCAAATGCTTGTAGCTCTTGTAACCATTACTCTTTTTGTTCCCTGTATCGCAAACATGTTTATAATGATTAAAGAACGCGGGATTAAAACCGCGGCCCTGATTGTATCCTTTATTTTTATTTTTGCTTTTTTATTCGGCGGGCTCTTTAATTTTATACTTCATGCTTTAAAGGTAAGCCTATGAAATGCGCCCTTTGCGGATATGAATTTTCTCCTGACGAAGCGGAGTGCGAAGGTTGCGCCATTAACAAAAGCTGCAAGACGATCTGCTGCCCGCACTGCGGGTACAGGACAGTGGAAAAGTCAGGCATACTGAGCTGGATAAAAAAGGTAACTAAAGGAGATAAAAATGTTACTGACGAATGAAGACATAGATGAAGTCCTTGAATCCATATGGTGCGGAAAGGAAATAGGTTCCGTAAAAAGGATTGATCTTCTTAAAATCGAAAAGCCAAAGGTAACAGAGGAAATCATCGATAAATTAATTGATGATGACTATATTTTTGAGGTCAGGGACGAGATAAACCTTACCCAGAAGGGTGAGGAAATCGCTCGAAAACTGATAAGGGCGCACAGGCTGGCT
>JASFHE010000534.1:0-4984 GCA_050123415.1 Desulfobacteraceae bacterium
TATTGATAATAAATCTCTTAAAAAATTTACTTAAAGAATGGTCAAAGGAATTAGCAGTGGAAGCAACTATTAGGAAATTCCGAATAGTTCAAAAAGACTAAAAACTTTTAACCACGAAACACACGAAAAGCACGAAAGAAAAACTTAATAAAATATAGGCTAAGACAAAAACTTTTCGTGTATTTCGTGACTTTCGTGGTTAAAAATCAATAAAAACTGGCCCGAAATGGAAGAAAAAATACTTTTTAAAGACGAGTGCTATCAAATTCAGGGGGCTGTTTTTGAGGTTTATCGTGAAATGGGGAATGGTTTCCTAGAAGCGGTCTATCAGGAATGCCTTGAAAGAGAATTTACTTTACGAAGTATTCCATTTGTTGCACAACCTGAACTCAAATTAAAATATAAGAATGAGTTATTAAAACAGACTTATAAACCGGATATTATCTGCTATGACAAAATTATAGTTGAACTTAAAGTTGTCAAAGAGATTCACCCTGAACATAGAGCACAAGTGCTGAATTATTTAAAAACAAGTGGAGTTAAACTCGGTTTACTGGTCAATTTTGGAAACTACCCCAAAGCATCGGTTATAAGACTTGCACTTTAATTTTTTTTGATTTTTTTATGGTCTTAAAATTTTCGTGTATTTCGTGCTTTTCGTGGTTAATAAAAAATCATAACTTTAGTGGTTATTATAGTTTCAATACGGGAATTATCCACATGTCAGAATATACAGAAGTAGAACAGCCATTTTTAAAGCAGCTTGAATCCCTTGGCTGGACAGTAATTGATCAGGGGCAGGATATTCCGGCTGATCCTGAAAAAAGCCTGCGCCGGAAATTCAGGCAGTGGATATTACCGGATATTTTTTCAAAGGCTGTTTCTGCCATAAATAAATCCTCTTCCGGCAAAGAGTGGCTTACCCATAAACAGCTCAATGACCTCCTGGACCAGATCCTCAGACAGCCCAACCGAACACTGCTTGAGGCAAATGAGTTTATTCAGAAGCTGTTTTTTAAGGCACAGGTGGATGTTAATGAAATCACAGGTGAACAGGACCCGGTTGCAAAACTCATAGATTTTGAAACTCCTGAAAACAATGCGTTCCATGCCATTAACCAGTTCCGAATTGATACTCCCGGATGCATAAAGCAGTTTATAATCCCGGATATTGTCCTGTTTGTGAACGGGATACCCCTGATAGTTGTTGAATGTAAAAAGGGCGACCCTACCTGCGCCAATCCCATGAATGAAGCATTTGAACAGTTACAAAGGTATATGAACAAACGCAAGGCTACAATGCAGCAAGGGTTAAAAGAAGGCGAACCGCGCCTGTTTCATACAAACTTATTTCTTGTCCGCACATCCGGCCTTGAGGCTGATTTCGGGACTATTACCTCGCGGTATGAACACTTCTTCCCATGGAAAACCCAGTGGCCCAATGATGAATCAACCGCAGAAGGCATGAATCAGCAACAGCAGCTTATTGCCGGAATGCTCAACAAGGCAAACCTGATTAACGTCTTAAGGACTTCATCCGTGTTTATGGACACAGACAGCGGACCAAGGATTAAGGTTGTGTGCAGGTATCAGCAGTTCAGGGCTGCGGGAAAGATATGCGAGAGGTTGCGAAAAGGAAAAACCCCGGAGGAACGCAGCGGCGTTGTCTGGCACACCCAGGGCTCGGGAAAATCTTTAACCATGGTGTTTGTAGCCCGAATGATCCGCGTATCAAAGGATTTAAGTGATTATAAAATCGTCCTGATCAATGACAGGCTTAGCCTTGAAACTCAATTGAGCAGAACAGCAACCCTGATAGGCGGACGGGTTAATATCATTGGAAGCAGCAATGATCTACGCACGGACCTGAGCACTGATACATCCGACATCAACATGGTAATGGCTCATAAGTTTCAGCAGCGGGAAGAGAGTTTAAGCCTGAAGGTCGCCGAGGCGCTTGGCACATGGCAGACAATGCCTTCAGGCAAAGCATTCGGAAAGGTTAATGACTCTGAACGGATATTGTTAATGATTGATGAGGCGCACAGAACCCAGAGTTCCGACCTGGGGGATAATATCTTTGAAGCATTTCCTAATGCTGTACGAATCGCATTTACAGGAACACCCCTTATTACCGAACGCCATGGTGCAAAAAGAACATATAAGCGGTTTGGCCAGTATATAGATAAATATAAACTTATGGATGCGGTTAAAGACGGCACCACCCTGCAAATACTCTATGAAGGTAAAACAGCCGATGCCGCCCTGGCTGACAAACATGCCTTTGAAAACAGGTTTGAGGACATGTTCAGGGATAGAAGCGAAGAAGAACTGCTGGCCATAAAGAAAAAATACGGGTCAACCGGGGATATAATGGAGGCGGAGCAGCGCATAGAGGCCATTGCCAGGGATATGGTTGATCACTATATAAGCAATATATTCCCTAACGGCTTTAAGGCCCAGGTAGTGTGCCACTCTAAACTAGCGACCATACGCTATCAAAAAGCCATTCAGAAGGCATTAAAGGAAAGGATAGTTAAGGAAAAGGCCGAATCTCTGCCGGATATGACATTTATAAAAAAACTTGCATTCTTAAAGGTTGCAGTTGTTGTATCGAGCGATGGCACAAATGAAGCGGCATATATAACAAGGGCGCGTAGTCAGGCCAGAGAATGGGATGCGGTCAGGAATTTCTGTAAACCCTTTGATTTTGATGATCCGGAAAAGGAATACACAGGAATAGCTTTTTTAATAGTCTGCGATATGCTGATAACCGGTTTTGATGCCCCAATCGAACAGGTCATGTATATAGATAAAAAAATTCAGGAGCATACACTCTTGCAGGCTATCGCCAGGACCAACCGGGTTGCCAAGGGAAAAAGCCGGGGTTTTATTGTGGATTATATTGGGCTTTCGAACCACCTTACAGTGGCGCTTACCATCTATGCAGCAACGGATGAACAGGAGGAGCTTAAAGAGGGTTTAAAAAGCATTACATCGGAAGTGCCGGTCCTTGAAGAAAGATATCAGAGGCTTTTACAGTTGTTTAGAGTTAACAATGTGAAAGATGTGGAAGCCTTTGTACAGGGGAAATTACCTGATATGGAATCCGACGCGAGAGTGGTCCATGATGCAGTTACTCTGCTTAAGAATGATAAAACCCGTGCTGATTTTGATGTTTATCTTAAAAAGTTTTTAATGAGTATGGATATTATACTGCCCCATCAGGCGGCACAGCCATACCGGGTACCGGCAAAACGTTTTGGTTATATTTTAAGGGTGGCAAAGGAACGGTATAAAGATACCAGCCTAGATCTGGGAGACGCCGGCGAAAAGGTAAAAGAACTGATCAACTCTCACTTAATAAGCCTTGGTATTAGCCCCATGGTGCCGCCTGTTGAGCTTTTAGCGGATGATTTTATGGAAAAACTGAACAAGCATTCCGATGGAAATGATGAAGCAAAGGCAAGTGAGATGGAACATGCTCTCCGGAAACACTGCACAGTGCATCATGATGAAGATCCGGCTTTTTATAAGAGTCTTTCTGAAAAAGTGGAGAATTTGATTGAACAATATCAGGGGAACTGGAAAGTGCTTGCCCGGGAGTTGGAAAAACTTCGAAAAGAAGCTGTTGAGGGACGTAAAACCGGAAGAGATGGTATGAGTAAAGAGGCCACTACCTTTTATGATCATATCCTTAATGAAGTTTTTCCAGATGGCAAAGTACCAGAGAATGCAAAACCTAAAATAAAGGTATTGATGGAATCCATTGTTGATACATTGCAGGGCAGTATAGGGAGTATAGACTTCTGGTCAAACGGAGACAAACAGAAGAAAACCCGCAGTGAAATAAAGACGTCTCTTGTTTTAACAGAAGTACCGGAACTGAAAAAAAATCGGGAAAGAATAGCAGTCGAGATAATGAAACTTGCTAAAAACAGACACGATAAACTGCTGAAGGGCGGCACAAAATGAATGCAAGACGTGTAAGAGATATTGACTATATGCTGCTGCCCGGCGTAGAGCGAAAAACTACAGACATCGTTATTGAGCGTAACGGCATGGTAACGGTTCGCCCGCCAAGAGGGTTCAGCCCTGAAGAGGTTGATGCTGTTGTTGAAAGCAAAAGGATGTGGATATACAGAAACCTCGCGGAATGGAAGGATTTAAACGCAACGGCTGTTGTGAGAGAATGGGTGAATGGAGAATCGTTCCTTTACCTGGGGCGGGGTTACCGTCTTTCTCTGGTTTCCGATCAGAGAGATGATCTGAAATTAAGAAACGGCAGGTTCTGTTTAAATAGAAAGATAATCGACAACGAAGGAATGCCGGCAGCGAAAAAGGCCTTTGAAGGCTTTTATTGTCGGAAAGGTGAAATACGTATAAAGGAACGAATCGACTATTATGCACCTAAGGTAGGTGTAAAACCAAAAGTATTTAAGGTTAAAGAGCTGGGCTACCGGTGGGCAAGCTGCACAAAAGAGGGAAAACTTTCTTTTCACTGGAAATGTATGATGGCCCCTGTAAAAATAATTGATTATATGGTGGTTCATGAATTATGTCATATGCACCACAGAAACCATACGGATTTATTCTGGAATGAAGTGGATAAAGTTATGCCTGATTTTCTTGAGCGTAAAATGTGGCTAAAAAAATATGGCGCGGGCTTGGATTTATAGGATGGCACAGAATATGGTTTGAAACTATTGATTTTCATCGTTCAATTGGAAAAAGCATCAAAGAATGAGGACCTAATAAAGTATAATCAAAGCGATATTATTCATTGATTATCTGAATATCATCACTCAAGATATACTATAAAATAAAAAATTATTCCCTGGATTTTTCTTCCTTTTATTAAAAAGAAAAGTAACTACTCACCCCCTTGAATCGAGAAAGCAATCCAAAATAGTGCATTTAAGTAGATTGGACAAACATTTTTCTTGACAACATAGAGCATTACAGCTATGCTGATGACCAAAAC
>JASFHE010000535.1:0-4973 GCA_050123415.1 Desulfobacteraceae bacterium
CCCGTTGAATAGAATCATCCGCGCCTGGATTGAAAAAATATAGGATGCGTGAGATTTTTATCGGATTTTTAGCGCTACTCAGGCTTGCCGAAAGGACACCAAAGTACGAAACCGTGAGACCCCCAACATTGGCGAGGATATCAGGCATTACAAATATACCCCTGTCAAAAATAATATTGTCCGCTTCCGGCTCTGTAGGGCCGTTTGCCCCTTCAACCAGGATTTTACATTTCAGTTTTGGCGCAATTTTTCCTGTTATCTGGCCTGCTGTGGCCGCAGGAACAAGGATATCGCAATCCAGCTCAAGCAGTTCTTCATTGGTAATACGTTCACACTCATCTATGTGGGCGATTTTGCACTTATATCTATCCTCAAATGAAAGGGCGTTTATAATATCAAGACCATTCGGGTTATATCTTCCCCCAGTGGAATTACTTATTGCCAATACCTTTGCACCGGCTTTGTGGAAAAACTGGGCGGCAATACCTCCCACATTCCCTGATCCCTGTACTACAACCTTCACTCCTTGCATAGACTCAGCTATTCCCGTATACTTCACTGCTTCAAGGGCAGAAATAAATACACTTTTCCCGGTGGCCTCATAACGCCCTACAGATCCGCCCAGTTCAAGGGGTTTTCCTGTTACCACCTCAGGAACAGTGTAACCCTTAAGGATGCTGTATGTATCCATTATCCAGGCCATTACTTCTGGGTTGGTATACATGTCAGGAGCCGGGATGTCGCTGTCACGTCCGATAAAAGGAGCTATCTCCCATGTGAACCTTCTGGTCAGTCTTTCTATTTCCGCCTCGGACATCTTTTTCGTGTCACACCTGACGCCTCCCTTTGCTCCGCCAAATGGAATGTTAACAAGGGCAGATTTCCATGTCATAAGTGTGGCGAGTGCCCTGGATTCTTCAAGACTGAGATCCGGAGAATACCGGAGTCCCCCCTTGCCTGGCCCAAGGGTTGAATTGTGAAGGACCCTGTAACCGGTGAAAATTTCAAGTTCACCATTGTCCATGCGGACAGGAAAATGAATCAGAAGTTCTCGTTTGCAGTGTTTTAATCTTTCATATGTCCCTTCATCAAAATCAGCATGTTTAAATGCGACATCCATCTGGTTGCGTACAGAAGTCAGCATATCGTCTTTTTGCATAATGGTCTCCTAAATGGTTAGATTATTTAAATATTCTAATCTCAGGATTGTTGTGATGTCAATGTGTAGATATGAAAGGCGCAAGGCGCTGGGCGCAAGGGGAAAAAACGTCATTTTCTTTTAATGTTTTTCCTTGTGCCCTGCGCCTTGTACCTTTTATCTTTCCATGTTACCATCTTCCTTACAAATATGAACATCCACACCCACCGGAGGCTATATGTCAAAAAATCTCACTCGAAAAATACTTGAGGCACACCTTATTGAAGGCGAACTGGTTCCCGGACAGGAAATTGCCATAAAAATAGATCATACGCTTTTGCAGGATGCTACAGGCACAGTTGCCATGCTTGAATTTGAGGCCCTTGGCCTGGATTCGGTAAAGGCCGAACTGTGTGCCCAGTATGTAGATCACAACATTCTCCAGGGCGACAATAAGAACGCTGATGATCATAAATACCTTCAGACTGCCTGTGCCAGATATGGGATTAATTTCAGTCCTCCGGGCAACGGGATTTCACATCAGGTACATATGGAAAGGTTTGGAATCCCGGGAAAAACAATACTCGGATCCGACAGCCATACCCCCGGGGCAGCAGGTGTTTCCATGATGGGCATCGGCGCGGGAGGAATGGATGTTGCCATGGCAATGGCCGGGAGGCCTTATCGCTTTCCCTGCCCGAAAGTGCTGGGTGTAAAACTCACGGGAAGTCTGCCGGACTGGGTCAGTGCCAAGGACGTTATTCTTGAAATGCTGAGGCGTTATGACGTAAAGGGCTGTGTGGGCAAAATAGTGGAATATTACGGGCCGGGTGTAAGTTCTTTGTCTGCCACTGACAGGGAAACCATCGGAAACATGGGCACAGAACTTGGAGCGACAAGCACTGTTTTCCCCTCGGATGAAAATACCCGTGCTTATCTGAAATCCCAGGGAAGAGAAAATGCATGGACTGAATTATCTGCAGATGAAAATGCGGAATATGATGAGTATGACGAAATTGATCTTTCAAAACTTGAGCCCCTTATTGCCTGTCCGTCGTCTCCCGGTAATGTTGTACCTGTAAGAGAGGTCGCAGGTCTGAAGGTTGACCAGGTAATAATAGGCAGCAGTGTGAATTCATCCTTCAGGGACCTTATGGTTGTTGCCAGGACAGTAGAAGGCAGAAGAAGAAATCCTGACACTGATTTTAACATTAATCCCGGCAGCAGACAGGTACTGGAAAATATAGGAAATATGGGTGGTCTTACACCCCTTATCATGGCCGGGGCCAGGATACATGAATCAGGCTGTCTCGGCTGCATAGGCATGGGCCAGGCGCCGGGGACAGGACAGGTAAGCATCAGGACATTTCCGAGGAATTTTCCCGGAAGGTCCGGCACAAAGGATGACAAAGTCTATCTATGCTCTCCTGAAACAGCCTCTGCCGCAGTCCTCAGGGGAGTTATAACCGACCCGAGGGACCTTTCTCCTGACATACCCTGTCCAGTGATCAAAGACCCGGTTAAATACACTATTGATAAAGGCAGTATTATCATGCCTGCTCCTGAATCTAATGCTACAGAGATTATAAGAGGTCCCAATATCAAGCCCCTTCCTCATATGGAGAAACTCCCCGAGACGCTTGAGGCAGAAGTTGCAATAAAGGTTGGTGACAATGTCTCAACC
The DNA here is from genome assembly GCA_050123415.1 of Desulfobacteraceae bacterium. GTDB lineage: Bacteria > Desulfobacterota > DSM-4660 > Desulfatiglandales > HGW-15 > JAAZBV01. The sequence goes on from JASFHE010000535.1 coordinate 2,823, forward strand.
GACGGCATCATGCCTGCCGGCAGCAGGACACTCCCGCTAAGGTCAAATATAGAGGCATTAAGCGAGTTTGTTTTTTCACAGATCGATCCCGATTTTCATAAAACCTGCAAAAAAAAACAGAATGTGGCAGTTATAGGCGGTGAAAATTATGGCCAGGGCTCCAGCAGGGAACATGCAGCCCTTGCCCCCAGGTATCTTGGAGTAAGGGTAAAGATAGCAAAGAGTTTTGCAAGGATACATAAGGCCAACCTCTGCAACTTCGGTATACTTCCCCTGACATTTAAAGACCCGTCGGATTATGAAAAGCCGGAAAAAGATTCAAAGATTACACTTGAAAATATAAGGAGCCTCCTTGAGGGGGGGCAAAAGGAGATTCCGGTCAAATATGAGGGAGGTTCATTCATTACCATTCTCGATGTATCGGAAAGGCAGAGAAAATATCTCCTGGCAGGCGGGGCACTCAACTATGTAAAAGAAAATATCGGGTGATAATATGGCAGGTTTCAGGGGAGAACATGACAGCATGGGTAAAGTGTCTGTGCCCGAAAAGGCATACTACGGAGCGCAGACACAGAGGGCAGGTGATAACTTTAAGATAAGCAGCTTGCGCTTTCCTCCTGTCCTGTATAAGGCGCTGGGGCTTATCAAAAAGCATTCGGCCATTACCAATCGTGATCTGAAACTGCTGGATGACAAACTGGCGGAAGCCATTATTGCGGCATCCGAACAGGTAATAAAAGGCAAATTTAATGATCAGTTTATTGTTGATGTGTTTCAGACCGGATCCGGGACATCAACAAACATGAATGCCAATGAAGTTATCGCCGGCAGGGCAAACGAAATAATTACGGGAAAAAGAGGCGGAAAATCTCCCGTACACCCGAATGATCATGTAAACAGGGGCCAGTCAAGCAATGATGTAATCCCGTCTGCAATACATATTGCCTCTGCAATTGAGATAAAAAAGACCCTCCTTCCTGCCCTGAAGCACCTTTTTCTCTGTCTGGATGAAAAGGCTCAAAAATTCAAGGACATAAAAAAAATAGCCAGAACACACCTTCAGGATGCAGTCCCTATCTCACTCGGGCAGGAGTTCAGCGGATATGCCCGTCAGGTCCGGCTCAATATAGAAAGGCTTGACAGTGTCCGGGACAGGATCTGCGAGCTTGCCCTTGGCGGGACTGCGGCAGGCACCGGTGTCAATACACATCCCCAATTTGCGGAAAAAGTAATTAAAGGGATATCCGAAGAAACCGGTATTGAATTCATTGAAGCGGTCAATCATTTTGAGGCGCAGGCATCAAAGGACACGCTTGTAGAATTGAGCGGTATCCTGAAGACCTGTGCTGTTACCATGACAAAGATCGCAAATGATATAAGGTGGCTTTCTTCAGGGCCAAGGTGCGGGCTGGGAGAAATAAACATACCTGATCTGCAGCCAGGTTCATCCATTATGCCGGGAAAGGTGAATCCTGTCATACCGGAGGCAGTCCTGCAGGCAGCGGCACAGGTGATAGGTAACGATGCAGCCGTAACCTTCTGCGGACAGTCGGGGAATTTTGAACTTAATGTCATGATGCCGCTTATTGCCTATAATTTATTGCAGTCAATCGAACTGCTTTCATCCGCATCAGGGGCATTTGCCGATAAATGCATAAAGGGTATTACCGCCAACCGGGAGAAGTGTGAATCAAATATTGAAAAAAGTCTTTCAATGGCAACAGCACTTGTCCCTGAAACAGGTTATGACAGGGCCGCGGAAATAGCAAAACAGGCATATAAAGAGGGGAAAACCGTGAGGGAAACAGTAAAGAAAAACAAAATCCTTTCAGGCAAAAAGGCCGCTGCTCTACTGGATAAGATGATTGAGGGAGAATAACTATTTAAGGAGCAAATAAGAGGGCGTAAGGCGTTTTATTATAATAGAAAACTTGGCCTCAATTAACATCTCTCCCATATTACAATATATTATTGTAGTAAAATTGCATTTAATCTGAAGTTTACAATTTTTCTTTTTTTTTATAAACTTATGAGTCTAAAGTTTTAGCGTTCATGCCGCCAAAGGCAAAGCACCATCCGTGGTCTTTCTGCTCTTTGCCATAATTATTTGATAAATCGCACAATTCTTGAAAGTGCAAAAATTATGATAAT
>JASFHE010000536.1:0-4969 GCA_050123415.1 Desulfobacteraceae bacterium
AATTTTTCTCTTGGCGTTAACATAATGATTATCTTATACATTTTTTTTATTTATTGTGCAATCACAATCTTTACAAAGTCAAATTAGCTTGCAGCCATAAATCTGCTATTTTTGAAAAATCCGGAACTCTCTTTTCTGATAGGAAAATACCCTTACTGACCTTTTCTTCAATGTCCCTCAGTTCTTCCCGTGCCTGTTTTTTTGTGGTGCCTTCCTTCATTGTTTTCCATCGTCTCTTACCATGCTGGTCATAGAAGTCTATAACCCACCGGCCACGCCTTTTTGTTATACACGCCATCATACCTCCAAATAAAAAAGCGCATGGAACGCTTAGGCTCATAATAAGCCCCCGGCCCTTACGGGTAACATCGGATTCCATGCGCGATTAATTATCAAGGTATAAAATAAAAATGCCATCTGACGGGATGACCTCCGATTATGAATTTAAGCTCCTCAATAATACCAAAAGAGAAGAGAAAATCAACTGTTATTTATCTAACCCATAGCTTTGTAAGGCCCCGCCCTGATCGTCGCTCCTGGTTGAGAATTAAACGTCTCACGGGCATTTCAGGACATATTCAGGGATTGCCCGCAAGCACCCTCAAAACGTTCTATAAAAGCCGCTTCAGTTTCGCCCTCAAGCCTATTGAGCGTGAATCCAGGGGGACCATTGACGCGCCCGGCGATAGTAACAGCACTCAAGACACTGCCTTCCTCACCAGTTCCATTCTTCGAGTAATCGCCGACGTAACGAAGAATAAAAACGTCTTCCTCGACTTCATCACCTGCAAGCACTTTCTCAAGCAGAGCTACCCTTTTTTCCAGGTCCGCCATGATTACGCCGCCTTTTCAGTTGCCGCGGGGTTCACCTTGATCCGGTTCTTAATGTTTTTGATTCGGAGTTCAATTTCTTCTTTTGTATTAAGATAGGTCAACCGGGTTTCAGGTGCAAGTCGCGTACCTGCTGCATCCCTCATTAGAAATTCAGCTTCAGAAGCGTTTATCTGTGCCTGTTCGATAGATAATAGGCCTTCGAGTTGGTTCGGAATATCAATTTCCTGAAGATCCAACACGATATCCTTTCGTTGCCCGGCCAAATACGCTTGATAAATCATCGGCCAGTTTTTATCCTCGATAGCACTCTTAAAATGCAGCTTAATCGCGGCCTCCGGCAAGCAAGATAATTCAGTATTGACGGATAACCTGATAGCCACATCTTGCGATTTTTCAAGGTCTGTGGGTGCATCATTGCCGACGAATCTCTGTAATGATAAAACCAGTGGTAAAGACTCCCAAAATTCTTTTTGAGTCTGCAATTCTTCAGCGATTTCCTTGACAGCCTCATACAGCCGTTCAATTCCCGGACGCGCGTCCGCCATGTCCTTTTGGATGGATTCTTGTTTCCAAGCTTGCGTGTGAGATTCGTCCAGATCGTAAATTTCAAGTTTGTCATGAAGTTGAGCGACTAGTTTTTTCATTGTTCCAAGGGTTGCGTTAGAACCTCTTTCCAGTTGTTTGATTTTTTTAAGTGAATACATTTTTCTGATCTCCTGTTTTAAAAATTAATGTTTTTATTAATCCCGTTCATCAAGTGCCTTTTCGAGTTTTAAAATTCTTTCTTCCAAGGAGCTGTCCTTAATAAAATTTCTCATTACATCACATAAATATGCCATGCATCGTGCCCGGTTCTCATCAATTTCACCATTATTCAGGTCATTGATAACCGTTGCCAAAAAGCGTCGCAAACTTAGAATCGAATTGAACCGCTTTTTAGTTTTACGGTGTGTCCCCCCTGGCTTATTATTCAAACCCTTATCCAGCTTAGTTTTCGCCGTTTTTTCTTTAACCATAATAGCCCCCTGAAAGCATATTCTTTGACATAAGTTCTAAATACCCGCCCTATCCCCGCCGACCCAGGGCAGAATCGGCACACCTGTTTTTTTATTCCTTTTAAAACCTTTAACTAAAGCCCTAATACACTGGTATTCTATAGAATAGTAACATTTTCGTTACTCCAAAAACTTAAAAAACTAAAAGTCATAAAATAGGCCCTGAATAAAGTATAATAGGGGTTTCGGGCATTTTTAGATTTTTAATTGGAGTAACGTTTATATTACTGGTTGGAGTAATGTTTTCGTTACCGATTTTTATTTTTCCAATAGACTGCAAACCCTCTTCCTTGCCTTGTGTCCTTCTGCCTTATAACTTCAACAAATTCGTTAGTTCCCCATTTCCGCCATCTATGGGAAATAGCATACATTGATTTATCTCCTTTTCGACCACCTGCCCCTGAATGCGCTACATCAATAAAGCCATGCTCTATTAAATTATCTAAGGCTCTTGTGAACGCTGGCCTAGTTATCTTAGGGGACTTATTCATTGCTTCTACATATGTATAAATAAGCTCACCATTGTTTTTAATCCGCCACGAGGATTTTCTTCCTTTTTTATTTTTTATCTCTTCGACTCTACATTTCATCTTGAAATCGAAATATACAGTTTTCGCTGTACTGCTTAAACGCCTAAATGCTTCTGAGTTCAAGAGAGAACGTTCTATAGAAATTGTCTCACTTACCATCTGTTGCCCTGGTTTATAGAATTTTATTTGTTGCCATTGCCCACAACAATTCCTTTACGGCCTACTATGTGCCTGCCCCTCTATCGTCGATCCTCGCTTAAACTCTCCCCGCTCACGGGCATTTTGAAAGCCTTTTCCGCCCATACCTCGCCTCGCTGGGTTTCGTCCCATTCTGTACGGGTAAAGCACACAACTTCTTGAAGGGCAGTCCGCCACAAGGTGCCTTTGTCCCCCCATGCATTCAATGCAGAATTGACGAAAGACCTTGACGGAAATTCTCTTTCCAAGTCGGTAAGAGTAAAGGGGACAAGGCCCGGCCTTACAGGTATCCCCCTGGCAAGCTTCTATCTCTGTCCGATTGTATTGAGGCAATCCTAAACACTCTATGCATTGCCGTTTAACGGCTTGTGAAGGTGTCATCATTCCTGCCCCTGATTTTGTCTTTCGATCCACACGCGGACAGCCCCCAGGTCATACCGCAAGTACTTCCCAATCCTCACGCAAGGGATAGCGTTCGGCCCCCTCCGCCTCTCTGGCGCATAGAGAAAAGATTTTTTAACCTTGAGCTTCCGGCATAATTCATCCCCGGTAAGAAGTTCGTCAGGATTGATTTGATTTTTCGTACTGGTCATTTTTTCATCTCCTTTGATTTTATAAATAAAAAAAACCACAGTGAATAACCTCTAACAAACGCTATTCACTATGGGTCAATAATAAGGAAGGTAAAATAATAAAGATACGCAGCTATTTGAAAAGATTTTTGCGGTAAAGTATGGAGGGTTATTTCTTGTTGTATTCAGCTCGCCAGTCTTCAAAGGTGCGGCCATTGATGCCGTACATCTCGCAGATATACGTTTTGATGTCGGCCTTTTTGGGTAATGCTATAGCATCACGCTTTCGATTAGCATGTGGGTGTTTCCATTGAGGAGCAAATTTATCATTCACATCCCAAAGCTCGGAGTTTTCAATAAGTTGAAATTCTTCCCTGTCGGAATTGAGGATTAACCGTGCAAACTTTTTATTTTCACATAGATAATAATAATCGGATATGACGGAATAACGACGGACAAATAAAGGCTTCTTTTTGGGTTTAGGGCCGCTTTTTATGGGTTTCCTGCCCGGGTCAAGGTAGTCTGCCAATTTATTCACAATCTCAGGCGTTATATGATCTGGAATTTCCCTAAGAAGGCTTACAATGGCCGGTCGGTTTCCTGTTTCTATTTCTTTTAAAAGAAGACCCTGCTTATATTCTATCTCTAATTCTCTCAAATCCATAATCCGCCCCTTTGCGGCCCTGTAAAATCATGAAGGGGAGGCCCCGGCAGGGTCCCGGGTTTTCGGATGCCTCCTATCCCCTTCAAGAAGTTTGATTGTTGCTACTGTTTTGCAACCAATTTATAAAAAAACAGTGTAAAAAACAAGAAACCATTAAAAAACATGAAATCATAAAACCTTTGATATTATTGCATCTTAATTTATTTTGTTATTTGATGTTTTGTAATTCGGACACACTGCAAAACCGTTATTCACCAGTTCGAATCTGGTTGCCGCCTCCAGTATATAAAAGGGATTAATCAGAATCTGATTAATCCCTTTTTTTACTTTCGTAGAAAACAGTAACCACAGTTAATTCAACGAGTCATCTTTCCAGTATTTCGTACCTTTGACAGTTGCCTGTAGAGCTAATCCTGTTTCTGTTAACTGATATATTGTAATATTATTGGCAGAGATTTCACCGCCTATCGCTCCGCCTTTGTCAGTCGCCTTTGCTGCCGCGTCAGTCTGAGCGCCGAAAGTCCAGCCGTGCTCAATAAAATAATTTAAGGTCTTGGAGTTGTGAAATACAAATACTACACGAAAGTCTTTTGCGCCGAGGCCTAAACCGACACCAACTTCGCCCATTTTCATATATGTGTATTTACCGGTTTTATTATTTTTGACTACGCCATACCCGCCCCCGAAACTTGCAAAAATAATATTTACATTAACGTTACTGAATACGGCGTAACCGGGGGCGCTGGCAATTTGTTGTCTAACATCCGGTTTCTGCTTGTATAGATCACTGAGTACATCATTCTTCATACTAAGAATTGTCTTGCGTTTTTCAGCCGGAGTTTTACCGGTAGTGGCACACCCGCTAAAACATAAAGAAAGTATTACTAAAACTATTGGAAAAAATTTTTTCATGTTCTTTCTCCTTTTTTTATTGGTTCCTCTACTATTATGGAAACCTTCCCTTTAATGTAATCTGAAACTGTAAATAAATGATAGTTTATCGCGTGAGAAATTAAAGTAAATAACCTTGAAAAATATGCAAGATGTGTACCAAGTTCTGAGGGATATGTCTTATAGTATATTCCGATACCCTGTTTTTTTTCAAGGTATTTTCAT
>JASFHE010000537.1:0-4967 GCA_050123415.1 Desulfobacteraceae bacterium
CTTGACAAAAAATATGGAGAATTTAATTATTACTAACCCTGTTTCCGCATGTAGTGTAATGCAAATCTAAGTTGAGACATTGTCCCAGAAACGCGCCGAGCTTGAAAACTTTAAAGCTTTTTCAGAACTCCAGCAAATTCCTTTAAGACCTCTCACACTTATCTATGGAGCTAACAGTGCTGGAAAATCAAGTATCCTTCATGGCCTTCTTCTTTCAAAGCATGCTTCCGAAACAGGGGAACTTGATGTCCATCGAACAAACATAGGTGGCGATGCGGTAGACCGATCATGAAGTTACAAAGTATCTCATTGTCAATTTAATAAAGATTTTTAGTACAACAGACAATGTCACTCCAGATGAAATAGAAGAGATGAATAAAGTAATTGATGATCTGGTGCCATCAATTGCATTTAAAATAAATAAATTTTTTCCAATAGAGTTAGTTAGGAATGATGACGTTACATCTGATTCGTCTAATCTAGGTCTTTTCGCAGTAAGTCGCGAAAACAGGTTGGATGATCTTAGAAAGGTTATCAATCACCATTTGCCAAATTTTCTACAGGACATTATTAAAGGTATTGTAGATTTAATATTAAAAGATCTATCTAAACTTATTTATTTGGGTCCATTAAGGTCATATCCTCCAAGACACACTGGTTTTGATGAAAATGTTAATAGATATGATGTTCCTGGAGGTGGAGCAGCCTGGAGCACACTGCAAAGGAAACCTGCAATTCGTCGTCGTGTGAATGAATGGTTGGGAAATGAAGAAAAACTTAAAACCAATTATGAATTACAAATTAGAAACCTACTTACAATTAAAGAACTTAAATCAAGGTACTATAAAATATCAGAAAAAATCATCACACAAATTTTTGAGGAATGGGCAGAGAATTTTGAAATAGATATTCAGGGCGAACTAGAGGAAAAGATCGGCGATATACCTGAGAAGCTCCAGAAGTATGAGTCTCTTCTATCTGAAATCCAAGAGCTGGTGCTAGTAGACAAAAGGTCAAATACTGTTTTGAGCCATCGTGATGTTGGTATCGGCATAAGTCAGGTGTTGCCTGTACTTGTATATTCATATGCCTATTCAGATAAGATAATAGCAATGGAACAGCCGGAAATCCATTTACACCCAGCATTACAGGCTGAGCTTGGCGATCTTTTTATTGAATCAGCCTTGGGGGATAATAAAAATCGATTTTTGATCGAAACCCATAGTGAGCATTTATTACTTCGATTAATGCGAAGAATCCGAGAGACAACATCTGGGAAATTGCCTGAAGGCATTCCACCATTGCATCCTGGGGACGTTATGGTGCTATTTGTAGAACCGGATGGATCTCGAAGCATAATTCGTGAGATGCCCTTAAATGATAAGGGTGAACTGGTTAAAGCCTGGCCCGGTGTTTTTTTTGAGGAAGGATTCAAGGAACTTTTCTAATGGCTCTTCTTGCTGAATATGTAATCACTCCTGATGTTTTCGATAGCATGTCATACCCGTTGGAGGAACTGGGGGATGTATGTCTACAGAACCTAAAAGAAGTAATGCTTCACGAAGCTTTAGTTCGGAATCTTAGGGATGGAAGATGGCTTGAAGTATTCAAAGATGTTGGAAGATCCTGGCATAAAAGAGGTAAGGAATTATTAAAAAAACTGGTTACCCAAAATAGGCTCAGAGGGTTTACTCCTGTTTTAGATGGCGATCCCCAAAATGATACTGGATGGTGTGAGGAGGGTATAGCTTCTCATGAAAAAGACTGCATTTCAGGTATTATTTCAACTTCACCCATATGTGAAAAATTTCCAGGAAATAATATTGTTGCCCCAATAGATAAATTACAAAACGCTGCATGGTGGCAAGCGCGTAGCCCTTCCATCCGCTTAAAAAGAGCTACTATTGACTATCAGAATAATTTGAACCTGATACTTGAATGTTCAAATTCAATTATGTTTATTGATCCGCACCTAGATCCAAGCAAAAACAATTATAGGGAATTCATTGACATAATCAGCTTAATGACAACCCGTTCTTCAAAACCCCTAATTGAATTGCATCGTGTTTGTTATTTCGGCTCAGGTCATAGCAGAGATATTATCTCAAATGATGAGTGGCAAGAGATATTTAGGGGAAGTCTTAATGAAACGCTATCGAATGAGGGCATGGAAGCAGATGTTTTCATTTGGGATGATTTTCACGATCGTTATCTTATCACTGATATTATTGGGATTCAATTGGCAAATGGCTTCGATATATCAGGGAATTCCAATAGTATGACGACATGGACAAGGCTTGGAAGAAACGACAGTGATGATATACAACGTGAATTTGATCCAAGTAGCGGAAGACATAAATTGAGACATAGCTTTAAGTTACCATCATAACCTTTAAACAACTAAGTGACGTAGGTAAAAAGGTAAAAGGTACGTTGTGGAAAGACGGGAGAATCCTTAATTATCTAACAACCCTGATGTTTTTGGAAAGAAGGGCAATTCCTTATTAAATGGATCTGCCCTTCTTTCCCACCTGGTTCTAAAAAGGCATAAGGAAACAAAAATATCTAATAGGCTATAGTCTAAACCGCTTCAGCCTGTTTTTCATTTACCCCCCCAATATCTGAATCCGAATCTTTTCCGAATCCTTCAACATCTTCTGAATTTCAACAGGCACATAAATCTGATTGGTTCCGGTGATGGCAAGTCGTGCAGTATACATCTCTCCGGTGTTAAGATTTGTGATTTGAGTAGTTACCTTTTGCTTGTAATCAGTGTTAATCCCTTCCTTTTCGGCAATTTTTCTCTGTTCGCTCGGAATGTTAATCTGCTCCTGGTAATCATCTTCGTTTACTTCCCATTCGATTAATCGCATTTTGTTTTCTCCTTTTGTTTTTGCTTCAGACTGAAGATTTTTAGCCCGAAGGCTGTTAGGGTTTATAAAAAATCAAGGCCAGACACTGATATTGGTACACATACCTCCTCAACTTGAAATCATAATTTGCGACTTCAAGCTGTCAAATTCCTTTATCGAAAGTTGGAACATAAAATCTTCCGGGAACCAAGAATAGGCTGAAACGGTTAAAGCTGAAGACTATTCTGTTTACTGCTTTTCCTAACAGTCCTCAGTCTAAAAAGCTTCAGGCTTTCTTTTTAGCTACGATAACGTAGCGACTTGTAATCCCAAGTATTTTCTTTTTCTGCATTGCCGCTACTACATTGGCCTGAAACCTTTCTGATGACATTGGTGCCTGGATTATGTGTCTTACTTCCCACCCGGCATTTTCCATTAACCTGTAATAGTCAGGCATCAAGATTGATGTCTTACGGGTTTCATCCATGGCAGGAGTACCCTGGAAATCTCTCCAGTCAGCATTTATCATCGCAAGCCTTGTCCCCTTTTTGCTGTTCTCTCCTGCTATCCTGAAAAACCTTTCAAGAAAATCCATGTAATCTTTTTTTGAAAGATTCGATATGCTCTCTTCCTCATACTCCTTCGCCTTTTTGCTGAAATAGGGAGGATCAAAGATGATAAGGTCCGGTTTTGTTTTTCCATTGACCGGCCATTTGAGATTATTTATGTCCCAGAACCAGGGCTCTATATCCGGCCTTTCATCGGGTCTGTCAGCCATATCAAAACTCCAGCAGCGCCGGTTGAATGCCAGGCACGTGTCGGCAGTTACACCGCCTCCGGCCATGGGATCAATAACAAGGTCGTTCTGTTCGGAAAAGAAATAGAGAATGTGCGCTATAAGCTGGGCCGGAATTCTTCCGGGCCAATCGTCACCGAATCTTTTATCACAATCGGTCCAGTACCAGTTATCCCAGGTCCTTAGACCCCATTGCAATTCCTGGTATTTGGCGGCATCGTTTTTTCCATCAAGCTTGAGTGCCCAGACCAGAGGTTCAGGCCAGCCGTGCTTTTCAGCAACCTGGGAAACTGTAAAGCCTTTTTCGATATCGTTATTTACCCACTTTGCCATCATTGGCATTTTGGGTAGTTATGTTGTGAGTTTTATTATTTAATTAAATCAATAGGTTGTAGGTCTTTCAATTTAATTCATTTTATTAAGTAATGATATCAGGCGGTTACACGTGTTTTCGCCAATCTGGAATGTCTTTTAATATCAGTTTGTTAAGTGGACTCACAACATAACGCCAGATGGCGAGAAATTGTCTGTTGAGGGATTTTTAATCGTTCAGAAATTCTCTCTTGAGGCACACCAAGTTTATTCATTCGATATAAAATCAAATCAAGCTTCATTTGATTTACAGCTCTCAGATCAGCTATATAACTGTCTACTGCCTGCCTGGAACGGCCAAACGCTTTACCGATTTCCGCTGAACTCAGCTTCGAATCATCCAGATATGCCCTTCTGGCAGCATCTCTTGCCTCTTCATCATTAAGCTGCCTCGGCCCTATGGCCTGCTTTGCGGCATATAACAGAGGATGTGTGCCATTGAGTTTTATTATTTGTGCGTGAATTTCTTTTTCTCCGATGCCCTTAAAAGCCGTAAATCTATGGGCTCCATCCAGGATGCGATATTTTCCCGGTTTATCAGGATGCGCCTGTAGGTGAATGGGGTCAAACTCAAATCCATCCCTTATGTTTTCTTCAAACATGGAGACTCTTTTGTGGTCAATACCGCTTCTGGGATAAATCCTTTTGTCCAGAATAATGTCTTCCATTTTTATAGACTGTAATTTGCTCATGACTTTATCCTTTCATTGCAGTTTCTGTCTTGCCGGTACATTCGTAACAATTTCAGAATTAATTACCTCTGAGTATTTGAACTCAGACCTCAAACGTGTGTATCTACATTTTTTTTTGCACGTCCGCCTGGATTTCCAACCCCTGCTGCCTCAGATATGCCCTTCTGGCAGTATTTCTCGTTTCTTCCTCACTTAGCTGTTTCGGGCCGAGTGTCTGTTTTGCGGCATACAATAGTGGGTCTTCGCCATTGAGCT
>JASFHE010000538.1:0-4960 GCA_050123415.1 Desulfobacteraceae bacterium
TCCTGGATGCTATCATAAGAAATACAAGATACATGAAAAGGTCTATGCTGCCTGATGACATCAGCTTTGCGCCCGTAATAACAACGCTTGCCATACCAAGCTTTAGAAAGCTCTGGGCGGAATTTACCAGCCCGCCCGCAAGCAGTTCACCGAGTATAAGATGCTTTTCATAGGTATCGACGCTTTTGTTCAACTCATCAATATAAGTTCCTTCCTGGTTATAGGACTTGATTTCCTGTATTGTTTCAATCCCTTCCTGTATCTGTTCAGTTACATCCCGCTTTTTCAGGTAAAGCATCCGGTTTTCCCTGTGCAGTATTTTTTTTGACACAATCATTATTACACCTGCAATGGGCACAACCCAGAACAGGGCAAGGGAAAGCTGCCGGTTATAAAAGAACAAACCTGCCGCGATTATAACAAGACTGATAATCGAGGCCGCAAGCTGGGGCACTGCATGTGAAAACGTATGCTCCAGCTCCGTGTTGTCTTCCATGATTGTTGCTGTCAGGTCGGACAGATTCTTCTCACCGAAAAATGCCAGGGGCAGTATACGCAGTTTCTCGGCCAGGGAAATACGGCGGTTGGCGCTTTCTTCGTAAATGCTTGTGTATGTGCTCTGGTACTGGAATACCGCAATGACATACATGACAAGCATAAATCCTGCCCCAAGCAGAACATAATAAAGAAATCCATTTGCAACCGATGCAGAGGGATCAAGCACAGGCCCAAGGTATTCTTTGAGAAAAAAGTAAAACAGGACTGCCGGAAGCATAAGGGCCAGATCCAGGATTGTTGTAAAAAAAACGCCCTTTAAAAAATCCGCGGCCCCCTTTTTTGAAAGGGCAAGCCTTTTTTGAAGCATCTTAAGCATTGCATGCCTCCTTTCCTATTGTCCACTGAACCGACTGCTGATATTCGTTCCATATGTTTGAATAGACGCCCTGTTTTTTGAGCAGTTCATGGTGTGTACCCTGTTCTGCAATTTTACCCTTATCAATAACAAGTACTGTGTCAGCATCCTTTACGCTTGTAAGCCTGTGGGCAATCATGAGCACGGTTTTACCCTTTGCCAGTTTTTTTAGGGCCTCCTGAATCAGGTGTTCGTTTTCAGGGTCCGTAAAAGCGGTTGCCTCATCCAGCACAACAACAGGAGCATTTTTGAGAATGGCCCTGGCAAGAACTATCCGCTGCTGCTCGCCTCCGGAAAGCCAGGTGCCTTCGGTCCCTATTTTTGTTTTCAGGCCATCGGGAAGTTTATCAATCATTTCCCAGCATTGGGCCGCTTCAACTGCCTGCACGATCTGTTCCGAATCGGCTTCAGGATTACCGTACCTTATATTCTCAAGCAGTGTGGTCTTAAAAAGCCTGGTATTCTGGAATACAAAGGAAATAGAGTTCATCAGTTCTTCAGGATCAATATCCTTTACATTGACACCGCCAATACATACCTCGCCCCCGGTAACATCCCTGAAACGGGGAACAAGACGCGCGATGGTTGTTTTTCCTCCCCCGGAGGCTCCGACCAGCGCGACTGTCTTTCCCCGGGGAATATTAAAGCTGATGTTTTCTATGGCCATTCTATCAGTACCGGGATACATGAATGATACATTCCTGAAACTGATATCATACCCGGCAGGGGATTTCGGTTCGGCCGGTACGGGGAGCTGTTCCGCATCTGTCAGGTCTTCCACACGGGTAACCGCCTCCCTTGCCTGGCCAAGGGCCTGGGTCAGGTACATACTCCTCATAATGCTCTGGGAAAATACCGGTGTAATCAGAACATACAAAAAAAGATTCAGTATAACTCCTGCATAGTCACCGGAGCTGTTGACAAGAAGAATTGCGGCAGGCACAAGAAAAAATACAAAACCGTTTATAACTGCTATATAAGCTGACATGGGTTTTTGCCACAGCTTTGTATACTCCGATACCATCTCCCTGTATTTCATGATGCTTCTGTGAAAATTCTTGAATGAAAAAACAGTCTGCTGAAAAACCTTTACTACCGGAATACCCCTTACATACTCCACTGCCTCGGTGTTCATCTCTTCAAGGGAATCCATGTAGATCTTCATAAAATGCCGCCCTTTTTTACCCATCATAAAACCCATAAGGATCATGGAAAAGATTATGGGGACAAGACACACCAGTCCGAGACGCCAGTCAAAAACAAAAACCAGTACCAGCGCAGTCAGGGGCATAATTATTGTACCGGCAAGGTCGGGCATCTGATGAGCCAGAAAACCGTGGGTGATACTCGCGTTTTCATCGATTATCTTGCGTATTCGTCCCGAGGTTTTTCCGTCAAAAAAGCCCAGGGGCATGCGTACAATTTTTTGCATTGCATATTTACGTATATTGGCCTCGGCCCTGAAAGCTGCAAGGTGGGAAAGGGACAGGGCGATAAAATAGAGTATAACACTGCCCACAGCCGTTCCTGCTGCCCACCATGCACAGGTAATCACAAAGGACGTCGAGTAAGCCGAGCCGGAATTAAAAAGTTCACGCACAATGAACCAAATAAAAATATACGGGGACATTCCCGCAATTGTGCTCAGTGCTGATACTGCCAGCGCCCCGGGCAGGAGTGCTTTTCTACCTGTCATATAGGTTTGAAGTTTTAAAAGTGTATTCATTGTAATACTCCGGAGTCTTCAGGTATTAATAAAGATGTCATAGGGCAACTGCTCTGGCAAAAACAGCTTTTGTGCCTTTACCCATGAGATTCGCCAGGATAACTGAAAATCCTGTCTGCTCCATCATACTGCGGGTCAACTCAACAGTAAGAATTCTGCTGCCTGCCGGCGGTTTGCCATATGCCCTGAAATAACGGTACATCATTCCAAGCTTTGAAAAAATACTCATCCCGCTTGCAGTAAAGCTTATCACAACTATTGTACCGCCGGTTTTCAAAACCCGATGAGCTTCTTTAAGAGCGGCTTCAGGATCAGGGACAATATGCAGCAGGTTAATCATCACAACCGCGTCAAACTCTCTGTCACTGTATGACAGATTAAAACAGTCCTGTTTTTCAACTACTACATTTGCAAGGCCATTTAGCCTGTTTTGACAAAAGCTGACCATCTGATCCGAGAAGTCAGTAACATGAAGCACATCGGCATTTCCCGCAAGTGTGCCCGAATAGGTTCCGTTACCGCAACCCAGTTCCAGCACCCTGCCTTTCAGGCGCTGTTTATCCAGTATTTTTTTTATGGCCAGTATATTATGCTCACCGGCTACATATATAACCCGCTTTTCAAAATCACCGGCAAAGCGGGACCAGTGTTTTTCTTTTTTCATTATCAGACCCTCATCAGGCAACAAAATCCCTTAGTTTTTTACCCGGTGAAAATTTTACAACATTCTTTCCCTTGATCTTCATTTTTTCTCCTGTCTGTGGATTATGTCCTGTCCTTGTTTTGCGGTAGATTTTTTTAAATGATCCGAATCCAACAAGAGTAAAACTGCCGTTCTTTTTCTTTAATGCCTTATTAACTCCTTCTATAAAGGAATCAAGAGCCCTGTTTGCTGCTGCCTGTGATATTCCGGCATCCTTTGCCATTTTTTCAATCATTTCTTTTTTGTTCATTAAGACAATTCTCCTTTTTTTATTTTCAGTTTTTCTTCATACCCTTCCAGATGCCTCTGCCTATAATGGCTACAATAACCATCACAATAATAACCGCTGCTGCGGAAACCCCGGATGATGATATTTCGGTCGAGCTTTCTTCCTTTTTCTCTTCCTTCATCTCATACCCTTTTACATCCTCTGTTTCCGATTTTCCCGTGACATCAGGTTTTTCAGCAGGAGCAGTATTTGCCTTTTTTGTTTCTTTCTCCGCCTTTTCCACCCACTCGGGGATATTAACATCCTTGCCCGTGCTCTGCTTTACCTGCTGCTGGAATTTTTTCATCTCGGGCGCTGTGACCATGCCCGGAGCAGACATGATATTTGCCGCAAACCGGTTAAGGGCAACATTGTCACAGATATGCTCGCTGCATGCCATGCCCATTTCAGCAACCGATTTGATATATTCGGCAGCCAGCTTCTCCAGCATCTCCTTATCAAACTTCTGATACCCTTTTCTTTCCACCTCCATCATCCTGGCGGTTATGGCCTGATAGGCATGGGGGCTGTTCTCTTTAAAAAACTCCTTGAGCTTCATGCCGTATTTATCTTCAACATAGACCTGCTCTGCCTGCTCCCACATCTCCTTTGAAACCTCTTTGGGAGTTGTGACCTGCCATCCCCAGAGATGCTCCACAAACTTTGTCATCTCCCTTGCGCCGGAATAGCCGTTTTCCTTCATACCGGTGATCCACTTGGGATTAAAATAACGCGCCCTTGTCTCAAGGCCCATAAACTTTGCAAAATTCACCATCTTTGGATTAGCGGGATTCTTTGCATCAGAAACATAGAGCTCGGGTGTTTCGCCTGAGACATTTCTTACTGCCATTGCCAGGCCTCCCATGTACTGATAAAAATCATCCGTATCAAGCACACCGAACAGGTTGGTGGAACGGCTGTGCACCACAAGGTCTGTTCCGCTCAGGGCCTGTTTGAATGCATCCTCGGATTTTTTGCCCCATACGTTCCTGCCGTATGCATAGTTCATGCGCTTCATATAAAGATCTGCCAGTTTGTCTTCATTTTCCCAGGATCCGCTGGCAGGTATTGCCTTGTCCAGGCCAGTGCCGTATCCCTGGTTTGGGGCGCCGAAGATACGAAAGCCTGATAACTGGGCCGCGTCTTCCTTTGAGTATCCTTTTTTGATAAACAGCTCTTCGGCTTCCAGTGTATGAAGCCGGACAAAATTTTCATATCTGCCCTTCTTTTCCTTTATAACCATCCGGACGGCATCATCGATCAGGCCTATCTGGATGGGAAACACATCCCGGTAAAGGCCTGATGCTGAAACAAGTATGTCAATACGCGGACGTTTAAGCTCGGATTCGG
>JASFHE010000539.1:0-4959 GCA_050123415.1 Desulfobacteraceae bacterium
AACTATATTTATAAGGTCTGATCCCGTTGAATTTTCTTTATCGTCATTCCCCGACTTGCGTGTCAAGCCATAGCCTCAGGCGAAGGCTGATCGAAAATCCCGTGTTGTATACGGGGACGAAGATCCCGCGATGTACGCGGGGAACCCTGTCTTTTTCATCTTGAATATTGAAACTTGATGGATTTTTTTTAAAAAGATTTAGAAATAAAACGTATCGTTTCGGGTATAATGAATTACCGCATTAAACAGTGTCCCTTTTTAGCAACTGTTTTACGGGGGAGACTGCCAGTCAAAAGGAGGGGTGAACAATGAAAAAAACAATAACAATAGCAATGATAGCCACGGCATTTTTATTAATGGCTGCTTGCCAGCAGGTGGATAATGCGGCCTCAGACCACTGGTTTTTACTTGCTTTTTCAATCTTGAATATTTAATCTTCAAGACGTCCAATTTTTCACACATAATCAAACCAATTGTAAGGAGGAAAGAATGAAAAAATCTACTGTAACCTTCAGCTTGTCCCTGTTTTTAATCGCACTGGTCATTCCCGTAACCAGTTTTGCAGATGATGAGATTTCCTGCACCCGCGGGGGCATGAACCGTGCGATAGCCAAATATATTGATGCCCAGACTAAAGGTGATATATCAAACCTTCCTTTTGGAACAATGGTAAGCTACAAGGAGAACATGAAGGCAGCTGATATTAAAACAGGAATACTTAATACTCCAATGAAGATAGATCATCATGCAAGTATTCTGGATACAAGTTCATGTCAGACCTTTACCGAAATAATAGTAACATACAAGGAAAAGCCTTATGTTATGGGCACACGGATGCGTGTCAATCATGATAAGATAGCTGAAATTGAAACACTGTGGACAACAACCGGTTACTGGCTTTTTAATGCTGATGCCTACCTGAAATATGCGACTTCCGAAAACTGGGGGCCGATTGCGGCTGAAAACCGCAGTTCACGCGGAACCCTTGTTGCTGCTGCAAACGCATACCTGGACGCCTTTCTTGAGGGGAAACTGGACCTCGTTCCCTGGGGGTTTCCATGTGAAAGGGTTGAAGGCGGCGCATATACAGGTACCGGCTCACCGGATGACAGCTGTGAAGTTGGGGTGCCCAGTGAAGTAAATATAACCAACCGTCGTTTCATTGTGGACGAAGTTACAGGTTCGGTTCAGGTGTTCTGCTCCTTTGGGCCGAGCACCCCTGATGGTGGTACTGGAGCTGCTGACAGTCATCTTTTCAGGATTGAAAACGGGAAATTACGCTAAGCTCATACGTTGACCCATCTGCTGATGTCCGATTTCAAGGGTAACACCGATAATGTTCCGAAGCAGTAAGATCTTTCCATAGAGTATCCGTTTTATAAACCGTTAAAAAAAGGGGATATAGATCCCCTTTTTTTGTGAAAACCTGTTTTAATTTTCAGGTTGATCTTCACGATCCTTCAGCCTTCTTTTAACACTGGCCTCTGGTTTCTGACCTCTAGCTTTTCCCTCTTCCCTCTTTCCTGTTTTCTCTTTTCCTGCTTTCCCTTTCAGCTTTGAACTTTCAGCTTTGAACTTTCACCTTTCGGCTCTTTTTCCCTTGCTTTTTCAATACATCAGTCTTAAACCTAATGCATTGTATCTTTTCGGTACAATGAATTACTGCCCTTGTCCGCCTGGGGTGGATTGAAGGCTTTCCGGATTCAGTACCTGGCTCTGAACCTTTAGGAGAAATTGAATGAAACGATTAATTTTTATTATAGTTCTTGTTTTAATCAAACCGGATTTATCCAATGCTGCGGAGATTGATTCCATAGATAGTATTTACCTGGATGAAATGCCTCAATTCTATAATAATGTTAAGAAGCTTGCCGATAAGGTCTGGCCTGGTATGAAGATTGGACCTTTTTGTGCTTTCAGATTGAATGGTCCCGCATTCATAATGAATCATCCTGATCCGCCGGAGCAGGCAAAAAAGCTGAATAGCAATGTTTTTATTTTCAGTCAAACTGACTACAACCTGATGGGTGCCACCAATACAAAGATAAACGGTCTGCTGACCGCCCACAATGATTATGGAAATGATACATGCGGCACAGTGAATCAGTTTTATTCAGAGCTGTTTCATGAGCTGCATCACATCTACCAGTTAAAGTATGTAAAGAATCTCAGATTTGACAATCCCGCAATTTTGCTTACCTATCCGGAAGAAATCAGGAATGATGCAATAAAGCAATATGAGTATGAGGTATTGCTGGATATGGTCAATGGTTCACCGGAAAATTTTCAGGAAAACGTGAACAGGTTTTTTACCTGCAGAAAACTCAGGAGGCAGTTAATAGATGAGAAGTACATTGAATATGAAAAAGCCGTTGAATCGGCGGAAGGCCCCGCAGTATTCTGTGAATATCTGTATATGAAGGAATATTCATCTTCAGAAACTGACAAAGAATATATTCGCAAGAGGTTCTTTTATTCACTGGTGGAACCGGCCTATGGCAGAAACAGGCTTAGGGCCAGATATTTGCTTACAGGTTTTGTGCAGTGCATGATGCTTTCAAAACATGTAAAAGGCTGGCAGGAGGAATATTACGGATCCGGACAAACCCTAAACGATTATTTCTTTAGTAAGTTCATTCCCACAGAGACTGAATTGCCCGATTTGTCTTCATACGTGGCAAAGGCAGAATACTTTACGGGAATTGAACAACAGAAGCATGTTAAAAGCCTTAGGGCATTTGAAAGTCAGGATGGAGCAAGGATCAAGCTTGTCTTCAACAAGTTTCCCGGCTTTAAAAGTTTCGATCCGATGCATGCAGAAGCCCTAACCGATACCCTTATACTTCATACAACCGTGTTAAAATTGAGTAATGGTGATAACCGGCTTTGTATCATTAACCACAAGGCTGCCACATCGATCGCCGATCAGATCTGGTTTGTTAAAAATGTTATTCTTTTTGTCCCAAAAGATGCTGTCAGATTCGAAAATGACAGACTGAAATGCAAATTCGAAAATGTTGAAATCGACTGGAAGATGTTGAATCGGTCAGAATCAGAAAATACATTATTGGTTAACTTGGAGTAGAAAATTATTTACCCTGTTAAATCCTTGAGATCCTCAAGGTAAGTTTTAAAAGACTTAAATCTTATTTAACAGGAGTGAACCGTGCTTGAATTTTGAATCAACACTCCTGACAGCCTTCAGACTAAACCATTTCAGCCTATTTTTTCCTGACCTCTGTCCACTGGCAACTGATTTCTAGCCTCTAGCTTTTCCCTCTTCCCTATTTCCTGATTCCTCTTTTCCTGCTTTCCCTTTCAGCTCTTTTTCCCTTGCTTTTTCAATCCATTAGTCTTAAATCTAACCTACTGTATCTTTTAGGGTATAATGAATTACTGCCTCAAAGCACCAAAAGCATCATAATAAAAATTTACTAATAGTTTTTTTTCGTCATTCCTGCACAATTGGGGCTCCATTTGTTTTTGAATCAAAATTAGTTGGGAACTGTCCAATGTCAAGGGCAGCCCCCGGAAGCTCTGAGTACAAATATGAAACTTCACAAAATTGGGATAGGTAATTTTAGAAGTATAGGACATGATCCTGTCTGGATAAATCTAGAGAAAAAAGTAAATGTTTTTATTTGCGAGAAAACAACAGGCCCTTGACATGAGACGTTTTGAAGCGTGAGATCAGGACATTAATAAAATAACTCTAAAAACAGAATTGATTTTTTATTTATATTTGAAACCTAAACTTTTCCCCAAAGGAGGTAAGGTAATGGAATTTGCCAAATCCGCGATAAGGCAGACGAGTATTATAAGGATAATAACTTGCACAAGAAGAGAATACTGTTGTTACTGCTGGACAATGGATATCTAGAGCCTCCAACAGGTACAAGTGAGGTGGTATTCTCTGAGGAGCAAGAAAAAAACAATAAACGTTTATTTGAAATAGCCGCACTTACTCCAATGGCCAAACTCATGCTCAAGTTCAGAG
The DNA here is from genome assembly GCA_050123415.1 of Desulfobacteraceae bacterium. Classification (GTDB taxonomy): domain Bacteria; phylum Desulfobacterota; class DSM-4660; order Desulfatiglandales; family HGW-15; genus JAAZBV01. Next base: position 3,998 of record JASFHE010000539.1, read on the forward strand.
AGGAGGTAAGTAAAACACCAATATTCGATAGTTAAAAACAATAACTCTAAAACAGTATTGAATTTTAATATTCGTAATCCAATCTTTGTGAAGTGTTTAACACCCTTTCACTTTTATTTAAAAAACAGTATGTAAACTTTTACTAAAAATGTGTAAGTTGCCACATAAAAACTTAGCATTTTTTTTCATACTCAATAGCACTCTTTTTTTCATGACTGTTAGCATGCATATAACTAATTGAAATTAAATGATTTATGCTTTTCTGTATTTCTTTTAAGTATGGCATCTTTATTGCTTTCCATATTCCTGTAGATAATTTTTCATAGTTTAATATAGTAAAGAATTAAAGGAACAAAATATTTACTGGCCAAAATCAACAATAAGAACGAGAGGAAAAAAATGTCGAAAAATTCCGTGACTAAAAGAAGCTATTGTTTTGTGATTATTTGCCTCATTTTATTTTTGTTATCAAATATGGCATATGCTGAAATAATTGGGACATATGAAGTCGGCGACTTCAGTAGCTATAATCGCAACCTGGTTTTAGGAACTGATATTGATGCAGGAGATATAATATCAATCAATGGATTTAATGCCTTGCAGTTATCAGGTGATAATGAGTTCGTAAGGACTGCAGGTGATTTGGCAGGATTTACCTATGGAAGCGATTGGAGTTGGATGACCATAATGAGGGCAGACCAGGTTGAAAATTTCAGAGTTTTCATGCGTGGTTTTGGATGGCAGGATAAAGTAGGGGATTTTGATCTAAGGCTATATGCAGGAAATGACAGTATGTATAGCTGGACTTATCCAAAATGGACAACAACTTCCGCCACCGACAGCGCTATTAGCAATACAGACCTTGTCTGGCTGGCCGGAACTTATGATTATTCGGCGCAAATATATAGTCTCTATATAAACGGAACAAAAATCAACGAAAATACTATAAGTACGAATAACAT
>JASFHE010000540.1:0-4949 GCA_050123415.1 Desulfobacteraceae bacterium
ATGTTATTTTACAAATGGAATACCGCCATACTCAAAGGCAAAAAGCTATAGACTCTCACACACGTCGAAATAAATTATCGATCCACTTAGAATAAGCTATGTGGTAAAGTTACGAAGTCAAATTAATGAACAGCTAATGAACTGACCACGAGGTCAAAAGCCGCATCCTTTTCCCCGGGTAGTCCCATATTAAGATTCTGCCTGTAGGCATTAACATATGGTCCGTATCTTTCCTTTACGATGCCAACCATAGCCTGAGACAGATCAACGGCAGTTATACTGGAGCATTTTTCTTTAAGGAAAAATTCAAAGAGTTCTCCGGGACCACAACCCAGATCAAGAATAGATTTTCTCTTCAGGGCAGGCAGTAAGGCTTTAAAAGAAGGCCTTTCAAAGTTTGCATTAAATGCATTATCTTTTATGACCCGGGCGTATTCCAAAGCATATTTATTATATAAAGGATTTTTCATTTTTTTTATTTCACTCCAAATAAACGCTCAGCGGCCCTGAGTCCGGTTTTTTGATATTTACTATAGCTTTTAGCGGCTGATTTTCTTATCTGTGCATCATCTTTCTCTGATATCCATGACTTGATTGCAGCATCCAATGAATAGGCTTCCGGTGCCATCAGACCGGTCGTAAGAACCAATGGATAAACTCGCAGATTTTTCAACCTGGACAGGAAATAATATTCACTTTTGCATGCCAGCACAACAGCATCGTTCGCCTGCTTGCCGGGTGCCGGCTCCGGATTGGAGACATTTGAATAATCCATAAGCCCATTGTGGCCGACATAGGCTATAAGACGGGCACCTCCCCCGGCATGAATTTCCTTATCCTCCAACTGGATATCAATAACATCTTTTCCCGCGTTGTAGTTCAGAAATTGTAAAATAGTATCTCTGATATATTTACCATCCCAGGCATCAGCAACCAGATATACAGGAACATCATGCCTGTTACGTGAAAAGCTTTTCTTTAATACCAGCCTTTCTAAAATACGTTTATCATCAGGTTTTAAGGTGGTAACTTTTTTCCATCCGCCATCCCTTATCATATATGTTTTAAGACCATATCTGGCACCCCAGTAAAGGTTAGTCCGGGCATCCTGTCCATTACCTATTGATGATGGAACCGGAATTATCCCCTGATTCTCATTATCTGCAAGCGCGACAGAGACCCCTGTATCACTACAGGTTTTCCTGCTGCAATATCATTATCCATACGTTCCCGGGTGGTTAAAGCAGAGACTGTTGGAGTATGCGATAAAAAGAGAATTATCAAAATTAGAAGCGTGCTTTTTATTTTCATTATTTTTCCATCAACAGTATTGGGAGTTTAATCTCCCCTGTCACTATTTTCTGTAATGTTTCAGGGAAAAGCAAATGCTCCTGTTCTAAGACCCTCGCGGCAAGGGTCTCACACGTATCCATGGGTTTAACAGGAACACGGGCCTGGGCAATTACGGGTCCTGTATCGTAGTTACTATCAACAATATGGATAGAAACACCGCTCTCCGTTTCGCCTGCTTCAATGACAGCCTCATGGACATTCATTCCATACATCCCCTTACCGCCGTATTTTGGAAGTAATGCCGGATGAATATTTAATATTCTTCCCTGAAAATAAGCTAATGTTTTTGAACCAAGCTTCTTCATGTAACCTGCAAGAACAATAATATCAACAGAGTGTTCTTTCATGACATTCAATATGGCCCGGTCCAGTTCTCCGGGATCGGGGTAATTCTTTCCACTGATATGATAATGGGCAATACTTTCCTTCTTTGCCCGTTCCAACGCACCCGATTTACTATTGTTGCTTATAACTACCACAGGTGACGCATGCAGGGCACCGGAATTACAGGCATCAATTATAGCCTGCATGTTACTCCCGTTATGAGATGCTAAGAAACCGATGTTCATATTATTTGTTCGAATGAATGTAATATGGCTTAATCCTTCAATCATTATTCTTCGTTTCTTCCATTGTAATCCTCTTTGTTAAGTGTAATCTTCATCTTAACAAGCCATTCGGAAGAACCTGAAAAACCATTCCGCATTGCAAACGCAAGAGGCGGATAAATACCGCTCATTAAGGATAAAGTAACTAATATAACAATAACGGGGCCAAGGACAAGTATTGCTTGTCTTAATAAGGCGAAAATATCATGGTAATTTGTGTTTTCATAGACTCTAAACAGAAATAAAACCGAACAAGGCATAAGCACAATAATAGAAAAGGATAATGCAATTCTTGAGTATATTATTATGCCGGGTGGCCGGGAATGTCCTAAACTCAAAGCTACGATTAAAATTAAAGAAAAAAATACCCATATTGCTAAAAGAACAATCACAAGCCAGAAGATATGCTTCAGGTTTATCTCCCGATTGGCAACTGATCCTGTAAAATATTTTTTTAAAGGAGTTCTTAGCAGATGCAACAGGAAAATTGCCACCGGGATTGCAATCATTGTTATCGAAAGCTGTATGGTTATTCCTTTTTCGATAGGCGTTAACCTGTTTTTTCCACCAGAATATCTTCAAAATTTCGCTTTGGCTGATAGTTCAAAAACCTTTTTGCTTTTTCAATTACATATACACGATCAACTGAATCAGGGAGTTGCCAGCCTGCTTTCAAAAATTGTTCTCTTGCTTTGGGGAACCTCTTATCAATAACAGACAGTTAATTCTATCACAAATCTTCCTTCAAGAATCCATATTCATATCCATCGTGCCAAATCGGATTTCCGGATTCATCGTTTCTGAAAGTCACAACCCGTTTAAAATGTCCTTCTCTTCGAAAACCAACTTTCTCCAGGAGTTTCCATGAAGCAGGGTTTTCCGGATCACATCTCGCCATAATTCTATGTGCGTTATAATTTTGAAAGGCATATTCTACAATTGCCCGTACAGCTTCAGATGCAAATCCTTTTCTATGATATAAGGGATTGAATATATACCCCAGCACCCATGTCATCATCTCCTGTGGTTTGATCTGATTAAAATACAGGTGCCCTATCATTTTATTATTATCTTTCAATACAACAGCATAAAAATCTGTTCCTTGAGATCTTTCTTTTGTTAATTTCTCTGCTTCACTGAGGGATACAGGCTGTCCAGGTTCAAACGCATATATTTCCGGCTTCGACAGATATTCGTGAAGGTCTACATAGTCTGAGTCTTTAAATCTTCGGATGATTAATAAATTTGTTTCTATCAAAAGATACTCCTTTTTATATAATTTCCATGTCCACCCGCAAACCGGGCAGCTATTATCCTCAGGCTTTATGATAAATGCTGTCTTTTAAGGTTTCCATACGGGAGGTTTAAAATATGCATGTTTTTTATTTTTAATAATTTCGGATATAACAACAGGAACCCATGGCTGGGTATCAAGTTTCATGATTTCTGATAATGGAAAGAAAGCTGCATCCGTGCTTTCATCATCCATTGGTGATAATTCCCCGCCGATAATTCTGCTTTTAAAAACAATCATTACATATGATGTCTTGTCACCGTTTGAATATTCAACCACAAATTCCGGACCACCATAGACTCCTAAAATTTCCGTCGGTTCCACAATTAATCCTGTTTCTTCCCACATTTCACGCACAGCAGCATCCGATGGTGTCTCACAGGGTTCAATAGCACCGCCAGGTAAAACCCACAGATTAGTATCCCTGTTTTTTACCAATAAAACTCTGCCGTTTTGATCAAAAAACAAAATCGTCACAGAAGGCATCTGTAGAAGACTGTTACCTACCTTTGCACGTATATCTTTTATATATTCGGACATACCCATGTTTATTCCATTTTGGTTTCGTAAAGGATAGCTCATGAGCCCAGCCTTGATTTCCGCGATAAGCAAAGAACTGAAGCGTTAGCCGTTCATCAATTTCAGATGCTCTATCATCCGTGTATACCGTATTCCATGACTTTCCTGTTCCGGCCCAGTCGGTTTAAAACCGAGTTTACCATAGACTGGAACTGCCCATGGTGATGAGTGTACATCAAGCTCATTAAAATCAGGATTTTTCTGTTGGCATAACATAATGGCATGGGAAAGCAGGCCGCGCCCAATGCCTTTGCCCATGCAGGATGGTTCGACAAAAAAAATTGAGATGTGATAATTCTCCTTTACATCGATCATGCCTACAATCTGAGAGTCAGATTCAGCAACCACAATGAAATGGTTTGATGGGCGTTCAAATACCATAATACGAATGGCCCTATAGAATTCTTCTACTCCCTCTGAAGCGAAGTCATCTCGCACATAGGCATTGAATCCCCGATCAATCATGGCAAAGGTTTCCTCTTCTTCACCTGGTTTTATCAATCGGTATGATTCAGTTTCATTCATATCGTTCTCCGGCTAATGAAGCTATAACGCACAGGGCGAAATTTTATCGCCCAATCAGGCTTGCTGGGCTATATTTATTTTCTATTTGCAATTGATTTTCTGGTGGAGAAAGAACGTCAACAGCATCTACACGAAAAAGTAAAGGAACAATATTTGAATCAGCGAATATAGTTTTTGGCTTGCCCCAAAATATAGTATATATATTATTATTTCCATCGATTGTTTTCGATGTTCTCGCCTCTCCCATTCCTGTATATATAAAAAGCCAATCACCTTTATTAATGAAGCCATCACCAAACCAAAATAAATGATCTCTAAATGGAATAGCAGCATTTAGTTGAGTATATACTCCAAGCATGATACCGTATTGACCTAAATTGATTCTTTCGTTCGCTAAAATAGCAATACATTCTTCATTAGGAATGCCTCGCTCAATAACAGTGATTACCTTTAATTCAGTAATATCAGAGACTATCATTCTTTCACCTCCTTTGGTCCTGAGAACCAGCCCAATAAAAGAAGAATAATCCCAAAGCCATATGCACCAAAGGAATATCTATCAAGACCTGGACGGGTTAGTAATAAACCTG
>JASFHE010000541.1:0-4919 GCA_050123415.1 Desulfobacteraceae bacterium
CATTGATTCCGCCACATTAATGAATAAAGGCCTGGAGATTATCGAGGCAAAGTGGCTGTTTAACCTTGATCTTGATCAGATTGATGTCCTGATACACCCGGAAAGTATTATCCACTCAATGGTTGAATATAATGACGGCTCTGTAATAGCACAGATGGGTGTTCCGGACATGATAACACCGATTTCATATGCCCTTTCATATCCGGAACATCTTGAAACCGACCTGCCTCAATTGAGGCTTGAAGCCATTGGAAAACTGTCTTTCTTTGAGCCTGACATGGTTAAATTTAAGTGCCTTAAGTTGGCAATTGATGCATTGAAGGAAGGAAACAGCATGCCGGCGGTGTTGAATGGCGCAAATGAAATAGTTGTTGACTCCTTTTTAGAAGGGGAGATATCCTTTATGCAGATTCCTGAGATAATCGAAAAGACAATGCATGCCCATGATGCTTGTCCGGTTGACTCCATACAAGGCGTTATTGAGGCGGATTTATGGGCAAGGGCAAAAGCGCTGGAAGAAATTAATAAACTTTAGAGATTAATTGATTTTACAACTTTATTATTCTTATTTACTTCTTAATTTAAAAATAAATTCCTATAAAAATACGGGTCAAAAATGGATATATTAACAAATTTTTTTCAGAATACAGGCCACCTTTTATTCATATATATAATACCTTTCGTAATTGTCCTGGGGATAATGATTTTTTTTCATGAGCTCGGGCATTTCCTTGCTGCCAAATTTTTTAATGTAAAAGTTTTAAAGTTTGCCTTGGGTTTTGGGCCCAGGATTGTCGCCAGAAAGGTTGGCGAAACAGAATATTCGATAAGATATTTGCCCCTTGGCGGTTTTGTGAAGATGCTTGGTGAGGATGATTTTGGTGAAGATTCCGACCCGGTTGATGAAAATGATGCCAGGAGGGCTTTTAACTTCCAGCATCCATTAAAGCGAATTGCAATTGTTGCTGCCGGTCCTGTTTTCAATCTTATACTTGCTTTTCTTCTCTACTTTGGCCTTTATTCGTTTTATGGATATGATGCAGGAACAAACGAAATCGGTGGTGTAGTAGAAGGATACCCTGCTAAAGAAGCAGGTCTCATGAAAGGTGATGTTATTCTGAAAATTGGAGAAAATGATGTTGAAAAATGGGAAGATATTAGACCAATTGTAGAAAGTTATGCAGGCAGTCAGGTTGTAATATCTGTAAAGAGAGGGGATGAACTTCTTTCTTTTTCACTTATCCCCAGGGAAGAGGTTGTAAAAAACGTATTTGATGAGGACATAAAAACTGCCGCGATTGGTGTCACTGAAACCGGTAAAACTCAACATGTTAGACTGAGTCTGTTAGATGCGTTCAAAGAAGCGTTCCGTATGACATGGATATGGATGAAAAGAATATGTCTTGTTATGGTAAAGTTATTTCAGGGGAGTGTTTCGATTAAAGAAGTAGGGGGGCCTATAATGATTGGGCAGATGACAGGCCAGATTGTCCAAGAGAGTGTAGGGTATCTTATACCTTTTATGGCTGTTATAAGTATTAATCTGGGGCTGTTAAATCTTTTACCTATTCCAATACTTGATGGCGGTGTAATCCTGTTCCTTTTATATGAACTGGCTATGAGAAAGCCTATAAGTATAAATAAGCGTGAATTTGCCATGAAAATCGGCCTTTCACTTCTCCTTCTTCTTATGGCTGTTGTCTTTTACAATGATATTCTAAGGCTCTTCACAAAATAGGAACATGATTTTAGCCATAAACAGCTCAACTGCCCAGTACAGCGCGGCATTGATGACATTAAAAGGTGTTGTTATTGCCGAGTATATGGTTACTCCAAAGGGAAACACCTTTACAGGATTCATACCCGCAATTGACCAGCTTATAGATTCCTCCGGTTCTGATATCAATGGAATAAGTGTTGTAGCCGTAGCTACTGGACCGGGAAGTTTCACCGGTCTGAGAGTGGGTCTGGCAGCTGCCAAAGGCATTGCATACAGTATGAATGTTCCTTTAATAGGCATCTCCGGCATTGATGCACTTGCATCATCTGTTCCACACACAGAGATACCTGTCTGCGCAATGATTGCATCAAGAAGAGACGAAGTCTTTTATGCATTCTATAAAAGAGGGGCAGACGATATGTTTACCAGGAAGTCCGATGTCGAGAGCAAAAAAATTAAAGACATGTGTGCACTGATAGATGCGCCTACCATAGTAGTTGGTAACGACTATGATAAACAGAGTCCTCTGATTCAGAAGTCCGATAATGAATACATAATATATGCCAGGCAGGATCACTGGAATTTACGCGCTTCTTCGGTAGGTATCATGGGGCTGACGCGTTATAATAATAATGACTTTGATGATATCATGGATATGGTGCCAAACTATTTGCGTCCTCCTGATATCCGGCAGAGCAAATAATATTAATCATGGCAGAGGATTAGCAATATTTTTAACCCGTTGACAAACAAATATAAAAAATATAATGAAATCCCTTATCCGCAGACAGGTATTAACTTAAATCAATACTCCAGGATTTCGTTGGGCTAAGGTGAATGAGAATAACAGGGGGAAAGTTAAACGGGCGGGTATTAGGATCAGTAAATGGGTGGAATATCCGACCTACATCAAGTAAAGTCAGACAGGCGGTTTTTAATATAATAGGAAATGATATTTCCGGGTTTCGTGTTATTGATTTTTTTGCCGGAACAGGCATCATGGGAATAGAGGCTCTCAGCAGGGGTGGTGAACTGGCTTTGTTTGTTGATAATTCTAGCAGATCTCTTTCTCTTATTAAAAAAAACCTTGAACTGTGCGGATTAAGTGATAAAGGTTATGTCTTAAAAAGAGATATAACGGAAGGTATCCCGCAGCATGACAAAATAAGTCAGGGATCTATCGACCTTGCTTTTGTTGACCCTCCCTATGGAAAAGATCTAATCCCGGGAGTTCTGGAATCTATTGTAAAAAGCAAAATAATGGCATATTGTTCATGTATTGTTACCGAATCAGGAAAACATGATTGTCTCCCCGATAAAGCCGGAGATTTTTATCTGGTTAAAGCCAGGCAGTATGGCGAGACAAAAATAGATATCTATAACAGGAAAAGTTAATGAATGGAAAAATAGCAATTTATCCGGGTACATTTGATCCTCTGACAAACGGGCATTTGAGTATAATAAATCGCGCTTTAAAAATATTTGATAAGTTAGTCGTGGCAATACTTACTAATCCCAGTAAAACTCCTCTGTTTTCTCTTGAGGAGAGGATCTCGATGCTTAATGAGATATTTAAAAATGAAAAAAATATTGAGGTGGATACATTTAACGGGCTGCTCATTGATTATGCCGTGAAGAAAAAGTCAAATGTTATTGTCCGGGGATTGAGGGCGTTATCCGATTTTGAGTATGAGTTCCAGATGGCCCTGATGAACAGGAAACTGAACAGGGATATACAATCTGTCTTTTTGATGACCGATTATAAATGGTTTTACATCAGTTCAACAATTATAAAGGAGGCTGCCAGCTACGGGGGTGATATAAAAGGACTTGTTCCATCTATTGTCTGTGAGAAATTGAAACAGAAATTTGGTTTTAAGTAAGAATATATAATATTATGATCTGGAGGATCAGTGATGGCTTTAACAAAGGAACAAATAGTATGTGATATCTATGACAATGTTGGTTTAAGCAAAACCAAATCCCGCTCTGTAGTTGAAAGGCTGTTCGAGTTGATGAAGGCATCCCTTTCAAATGGCGATGATGTTTTAATCAGCGGGTTTGGGAAACTTTCCGTGAAAGATAAAGCGCAAAGACGGGGCCGAAATCCCCAGACATCGGAAGATCTTATGCTGGAACCCAGGAGAGTGATTGTCTTTAAAACATCAGGCGTGCTGAGGGAAAAACTCAATTCCTGATCTACAGTCTGACAATAAATGCCTCGGTAAAACCCATGTCCTCCAGCTTTTTCTCTATTTCGGTTGCGCTGTCAAGGGTATATGATTTTGATACATGCAGCCTGTAGTATCTCTTATTATTTTCATCTTTGTATTCGGTGATATTTATATAATCGAATAGTATCCCAAGTTTCTCTGCCAGCCTTTCAGCATTTGCCTGTTCTCCGAATGCGCCTACCTGGATTGTGAATATCCCTTCCTTTATGCCCGGATCAATCTGGTCTTTTCTAAGAGCAATAATTTTCACCTTTGCAACACCCGGCCCAACAATGTCAATTTCCTTTGCTGCCGCGTACGAGAGGTCGATTATTCTCCCCTTTTTAAACGGGCCACGGTCATTGATCCTGACTATCGTATATTTATTATTGCTTAGATTCAGTACCTTCACATATGTATTAAAGGGCAGGATTTTATGAGCCGCGCTTTTTGAGTGCATGTCATACACTTCACCATTCGCGGTTTTACGCCCATGGAATTTGTCTCCATACCAGGAAGCTTCACCGAACTGAACGAAGCCTGAAGAACTCGATATAGGATAGTATCGATCTCCGTTTATTTTATACGAACCATTTTTATCGGGGACGTTCTTACCATGAGGAGGCCGTTCAACCCTGACATAGTCTTTTTTGAGATAACATGAGGAGATAAAAACGGTCAGCAGAATATAGATAAAAATTTTATGTTTCATATTTTGCGAATATCAATATCATGTCTGAACATGTACGTGTGTAATAGAATATTATTAAATCTAACTGCTCCTGTATAAAAAGATGTTTTATATAACAGATAAGGCTATTATATCAATAGAAATTCAATATGTTCCTTCAGTGACAGGTCACAGGCCTGATCTTTAATTTTTATTTTCCTGATTATCAAATCAGGTTATACCTTCTTCAATAATTTACCTTTCAAATCATTTTTCTACAATTTTTTGATCCTTTTTTGACATTTTTTTCACACAT
>JASFHE010000542.1:0-4916 GCA_050123415.1 Desulfobacteraceae bacterium
ACACTTCTTTTATAACAATATTACGGTGAATTTGTCCACCTTAAAATGCGCTTTTTCCTTTTTATTTCAATTAATTAGAGTTCCTGGATGGACACTAACTAGCCCTTATGGATAGATCTATTGAAATCAGATTAGCCTCTCTATATTTAGTAATCACATTTACCAAATTTAGTAGATACGATTACTAATTTTGGTAGGTGGATGAACACTTGATGAATTTCTCAAACCCGATTTCATGAATATATTATTTTTCCAGAGTTTATTGGACATAGTATTGAATACAGGGTATTAAATAAAAATAAGCTGTTATCTGTTTATATACTTTTTGAATAATAATATCGTTAATTTTTTTAGCTATCTTTTTTATGGATTCCACGGTCAAACCGTGGAATGACGGCTCGCTGTGTATGTTTGATTTCTTGTTATTCCACGGGCTTGACCGCGGAATGCAGTAGTTCAGGTAGTTAATTTTGCTGAATGCTGAAAGCTTCATCTTTAAATACAATGATAAAAAAACAACCTCCATTCGACGATCAACCACCTTTGTTTGATCCGGAAGATTACAATCCTGTTCCGGCATGGGAGTTGTATGATGACCCTCCTGAATCTGTGGATAAAAGAGCCATTTCTGAAAAAAATAATCAGCAGGTTATGAAAACTAGGAGAATAACAGACCTTGATGAACGGCTCAAAAAGGTTTTTCACTTTGATTCCTTCAGGCCCTACCAGAAAAAGGTGTGTGAGTCGGTCGTAAATGGTAAAAACCTTTTGCTGGTCATGCCCACGGGTTCGGGTAAATCACTCTGTTATCAGCTTCCCGGAATTGCAAGGGGAGGAACAACCCTTGTGGTAAGCCCTCTTATAGCACTTATGGAGGATCAGGTTGCGAGTCTTCAGGAGCGTGGTCTTAATGCAGAGCGGATACATTCGGGCAGGACGCGTCTTCAATCACGACAGGTTTCCCGGGGGTATCTTGACGGTGAACTCGATTTCCTGTTTATTGCGCCCGAAAGACTCTCTGTACCGGGTTTTCCTGAAATGCTTGCAAAAAGAAAACCTGTTTTAATCGCTATTGATGAGGCACACTGCATTTCACAGTGGGGCCATGATTTCCGACCTGATTACCGTTTGCTGGGAGAAAGACTACCCATATTTATGCCTGCGCCTGTAATAGCAATGACAGCAACAGCAACACCAAGGGTGCAGGATGATATTGTGATGCAGCTTGGCATTGATGACGCGGAAATGCATATCCATGGCTTCAGGAGAACCAACATTGCCATAGAAATAATAGAGATGCTTCCTTCTGACAGGACCCGCAAGGTAAGGGAAATACTGGCAGACAAAGATGCATTACCTGCCATCATATATTCACCCACAAGGCAGAAGACAGAAGACCTTGCCGATAGCCTCCGGGATATACTTAAGGTGGAACCCTATCATGCCGGTATCGAGCCGGAAACAAGGGACAGGGTTCAGGCAGCCTTTTTATCGGGTGAACTTGACGCTATTGTAGCAACAATAGCCTTTGGCATGGGGATTGACAAGCCTGATGTCCGCACAATTATACATACTGCCATGCCGGGAACCCTTGAAGGATATTATCAGGAGATCGGGCGCGCCGGCAGGGACAACAAGCCGTCAAAGGCCATTCTTCTCCAGTCCTATGGTGACAGGCGTGTTCATCTCTTTTTTCACGAAAAAAGCTATCCTGAAGAAATGGTGTTGAACAGGGTATTTAAAAAGCTTTCAAAAGAGAAAATACCGCTTGAAAAACTTAGAAATGACCTTGATATGGAAGAGGAAGAGTTTGACAATGCCGTGGAAAAACTCTGGATACACGGCGGAGCGAGCGTTTCCTCGGGAGACCTGGTAGAAAAGGGACATGGTAAATGGTATGTCTCATACAGGAGACAAAAGGATCACAGGCTTTCCCAGATCGATGAGATCGGAAGATTTGCAAAGTCATTTTCATGCCGCATGCTTTACCTTGTGAATCATTTCGGTGACAGGGAGGACAGGGGGAATCCGTGCGGTATCTGCGATTATTGTGCTCCAACACAAACAATGTCGGGCAGGACACGTGATCCTGACAGGCTGGAGCAGGTATTCCTTTCCGATATATTATCACATCTTAAATTTGCCGGAAGCCTTGGCACAGGAAGACTTTATAAAAGTGTATGTCCGGGAGAGAATTATCCGAGGGATGGCTTTGAAGAGTTCTTAAAGTCCCTTGCAAGGGAAGGACTGATAATCCTGAGAGAAGACAATTTTGATAAAGACGGCCGTACCATACACTACAGGAGAGCAGAAATTACCCGGGAGGGGTATTCGTTTGATAAAAGGGATATTGTCACCATACAGGTCCCATTAAAGGATACTCCCAAAAAGAAAAAGCCTGCAGCTTTTAAAAAACGGAAGGTTTCAGATCCAGTAAAGCCAGCTTCATCCGTTTCTGAAAATCAGGAACTTTATAAAAAACTGCGGTCATGGCGTAACAGCCTTGCAAAAAAAAGAGGAATTCCGGCCTTCAGGATATTTTCAAATAAGGTTCTTACAAACCTCTGTTCCGACCTTCCAACAACAGAGGATGAACTGTTTATGGTAAATGGTGTCGGACCCTATTTTATTGAAAAATATGGCAAAGAAGTAACCGGTATTATCAGGGAATATCTCAGGGAAAATGAGAAATAAAATGGACAATATATTTGCAGACAGAATAACTGATGTTCCCAGATCATTCATCCGGGAAATACTCAAGGTGGCGCTGGATAAAAGTGTCATATCTTTTGCCGGGGGATTGCCAAACAGGGATTTGTTCCCTGTGAAAGAGCTTATCGAATCGACAAGCCATGTATTTGGCATCTATGGCAGCGACATTTTCCAGTACAGTAATTCAGAAGGTTATATTAAATTGAGGGAGTATATTGCCTCTACTTACAGTAAAAGCGGTATTGATATTTCTCCTGAAAATATACTTATTACAAACGGCGCACAGCAGGGACTTGATTTGATTGGAAAGATCCTGATCAATGAGGGCGATGGCCTGATTATTGAAGAACCCGGATACCTGGGTGCGCTCCAGGCCTTCACTCTTTACAGGCCGCAGTATTTTCCGGTGAGTCTTCATGATGACGGGATGGACCTTGATCAGTTAAAGGCAGCCCTGGCAGGAACAAATATAAAATGTATATACACTGTGCCGAACTTTCAGAATCCTTCGGGGATCACCTATTCTCAACAAAACAGGGAGGAGATATCGGATATTACAGGCAACCGGGATGTTTTTATTATTGAGGATGATCCCTATAAGGAATTAAGGTTTTCAGGTGATCCAATTCCATCCTTTAAACAATATCTTCCGGACAGGACAATATTACTGGGTTCATTTTCAAAGACTGTTGTCCCCGGTTTCAGGATAGGGTGGATAGCTGCGCCTGATGCAATATTTGAAAAGCTGCTGATAGCAAAGCAGGCCGCTGACCTGCATTCATGTCATTTTACCCAGTACATTGTTTATCAGTTTCTCGAAAACAATGATATAGGCGACCATATCAAAAAGATAAGAGATGCCTATGGAAATCAGTGCAGGAGCATGCTTGAAAGTATTGCCAGCTATTTTCCTGATAATGTTACATCAACCAGGCCGGAGGGCGGCATGTTCCTGTGGGCAACCCTTCCCGAAGGCATGGCGGCAATTGACCTGTTTAATCTGGCAGTAAAGGAGAAGGTTATTTTTGTGCCGGGTGACCCATTTTATATAAACAAAAAGAATATAAATACTCTTCGCCTTAATTTTTCCTGTGTTGATCCGGAAACCATAAAAATTGGGATTAAGAGGCTTGGAGAGTCCATAGAGAGATTATCAGGGAAAGAGAATTAACATGACTCCTGATGACCTATTTATTATAACATATTTTCCGTCCTGCTGATCAGATCTTCCTGGTTGTCCTCCCCAAGCTCAACAAAATATGCAGAATAACCGGCTATGCGAACTACCAGGTCGCGATACTTCTGAGGATCGGCCTGGGCCTCACGCATGGTATCGCTTCCCACAATGTTGTACTGGATCTCGGCCCCGCCCTGGCTAAAATATGTCTGGGACATCATCCGGAGCTTATCAAGGCCTTCCTCATTGCTAACAGCCGTGGGATGAATCCTCAGGTTCACACATACACCGTCCATGAACTTACTGTGATCATAGCATAGTTCGCTCAGACATACGGAAGTGGGCCCGTTCCTGTCCCTGCCCTGGACAGGAGAGGCTGCATCGGCAATAGGTTCTCCTGTCTTTCTTCCGTCAGGCGTTGCCCATGTTGTATATCCCTGCCCGACATGATCCGCCGCGCTGTAGAGCCCGGATTTATAAACCTTTGCGCGCTCGCTGTGACACTGCTGGCATACATCGTAATAAGTATCTATTACCCATTTCATCATTTCATCTGCATATGGATCGTTATTTCCAAAATGCGGGGCTTCATGAATTATCTGCTGCCTCAGGTCCTCATGACCTTCCCAGTTGGCAAGAACCGCGTCCAGCATTTCTTTTGCTGTGCAGAGCTTTTTATCAAAAACCATGTATTTTATTGCAGTGAGTGAATCTGCGATAGTTGCCAGCCCTGTGGCGGTACCGCCATAGGAATTATACTTGCATCCTCCCCAGGTGGCATCCATGCCCTTTTCCATGCATCCGTCCATGGATATGGAAAGGCCTGCCTCCGGCGCGTTGTACTGGATTATGTATTCAACATAATTATCAACACTTACCTGGAGTTTCAGAACATATTCAAGGATTTTTCGGTATGCATTTTTTACATCCTCAATCGATTCCATTTCATAGAGGTAACCGGTTTTAACACTGCACTGCTCATTATTCAGGGGATTTTTCCCATTGTTTATGGCCCTGATGAGTACAA
>JASFHE010000543.1:0-4912 GCA_050123415.1 Desulfobacteraceae bacterium
AAACGGTCAGAAACAGTTTATCACAAATGGCGGTGTTGCCCAGATATATACGATTCTTGCTGAAGCACCCGATGGACCGACCTTTTTTATCGCCGAAGCCGGAGATGAAGGTTTAATCCCGGGAAAACATGAAGATAAACACGGCATTCGCGCATCCGACACCAGCCCTCTTACCATGGAAGACCTTTTCATTCCAAAGGAAAACCTGATAGGTGAAGCAGAGGGCCTGGGACTCAAGCAGTCAAATGAAGTTTTTGGATATACAAGACTCATGGTTGCAACATTCGGCCTCGGCGGCGGTATGGCAGCCCTTGAAAAGACAATAGCATATGCCAGGGAGAGAATTCAGTTCGGAAATCTCCTGATTGAAATACAGGGTTATACCCACAAGATCCTTGTTCCAAACGCTGTTAACCTTGAAGCAGCCAGAGCATATATTGAAGAAGTGGCGGCAAGACTCGATACCGATGAAAAGGACCTGCAGGTTGAAGGCTCCATCGCCAAATATTTTGCAACCGAAGCCGGCGATGCCATGGCCAATGATGCTATTCAGGGACTTGGCGGTTATGGATACATCAAGGAATATGAAGTAGAAAAGATAAAGAGGGATATAAAGATCTGCTGTATCTACGAAGGGACCAGCGAGATCCAGAGACGTCTCATTGCGATGTTCCGTCTCCAGGCAACAGTACGCTCTAAAGGCGAATTCTATAGAAATATGGCAGACAGCCTTTCCAAACTCCCTGATGATACCTGCGGACCTGTACTTGGAAACGCCGTAAACCTTATGAATGATGTAATCCTCGCTGCAAGAAAGAGCAAACTTACAAAATCACAATACATTATGTTTCTGCTTGCCGATATGATGACATGGACCGAAGTTGCAAAGGCCATGTGTATAAAAGCTGCAAATTATGACGGAAAGGATAAATCTCCCGAATACATAAAGGCTGCAGCAAGACTTTTTGTAAGGGAAGCAGTTGAAAAAGTTTACATTAACGGACTCAAGATCTGCCAGGGATGCGAAAAGTCAATTGATGATCTGACTGAAAAACTGGCAACAATGAATATGGCATCCATAATGAGAGACAATCTCAAGGACATGGATATCGTTGCGGAAGAACTTAAAAAGTAATAACAAAAAAGGGGCACTGTATACAATGCCCCTTTTTCTCTTCTCTAATCTCTCTATCCTGTTTCTTAATATCACAATCTGAAACTCTCCAGAATTGCCTTCCGTTCCTTCCAGTCAGGCATGCAACCCTGTAAAAAAGAGTAATAATCCTTTGAGTGGTTTAGATGCTTCAGATGACACAGTTCATGCATAACAATATACTCAATGCAGGACAGGGGCAGATGAATGAGTCTGAGGTTCAATGTGATCTCTCCGGTTCTGCTGCAGCTTCCCCATCTGCTTTTCATCCTGCGGATCTTTAAAAAAGGCTCTGTAACACCATATTCTGAAATATAAGAATAACCTCTCTTCAAACATTCACTAAATATTATTTCAGCATGAAGCCGATACCATCTATCAACTTCTCTTTTTACACTTTTCATCTCCGGCCCCGGAAGCTGCACAACAAGTATCCCGCCTTCAAGCCTGGCTTGCGACCTTTTTCCCCTGATAACCATAAGCTTATATTCATTGCCAAGATATGACAGTTTCTCGCCCGACTCATATTTTTCGGGCAAAGGCAGTATCGTGCATTTATTAAGCCTGTGAATCGACCTTAATATCCAGGGAGTTTTTTCCCTTACAGCCTCCTGAATAAAAGAATCGGATGCACGAAGAGGCGCTGTTATTTTAACCTGCAAGTCAGGGGTCACAACGATGCGCAATGTTTTACATTTCCTGCGGAAAAGGATGCACCTTATTTCCTGTTCCTGGCTCCTGATTACATATTCTCTGGTTGTATTTTTTTTCATATTCATAGTCATAAATGGGCCGGTTTAAATACCCTTGACACATTACATCAGCTGTGACATTTTCAAACAGAAATTTTTTACATGGTCTCAGGCACTTTATTTTAAAAACCATTTAAAAACAAGGCATTACGTAGTAATATTTACTTTATAAGAGATAATAACATGAAAAAGAGTCTACTATATCAGCCTTTTAAAATCAGAAACCTGGAAATAAAAAACCGGATGATTATGGCGCCCGGCGCAAACCTGCTTTGCAGTGATACGGGAATTATGACCCAGGAAGGCCTTGAATGGGCAAAGGCCAGGGCAAAGGGGGGCATAGGCGTTGTGGGTGTAGGGCAAAGCATGGTAAACCCGACTCCTCCTGAAATGTCCGGGTTTGTTATTGATCTGACAACGGATAAATCAATAAACGGCTTGTTCAGGATGACAGAGATGATCCGGCAGTTCGGGGCAAAGTCCACCATAGAACTTGTGTATATGGATTTTGGTGAGATCGATAAAACAGATGCGAGTATGAATGAGGAAGATCTCTCAAAAATACGGACACAGGATTCCACAGGTATCAATGATAAACTTGCCAATAAGATGCCGGCGGATCTGTCCGTAGACCAGATTAAAAGAATAGTTGATTATTATGTGGATGCTGCGGTCAGGTGTAAAAGGGCGGGTTTTGACATGGTCCTTGTTCACGGAGCCCATGGCATGTTTATCAGCGATTTTCTATCCGATGTCCGCAACAAACGAACTGACGAATATGGCGGGTCCTTTGAAAACAGATGCCGGATTGTAGATGAGATACTGGACGGAATAAGAGAGGCCGTTGGCCCGGATATGGCTATCGAATACCGTTTAAGCGCAGAGGAAAAGACAAAAGACGGCCTTACCCTTGAGGATCAGGTAGCCTTTGCAAAACATATCGAGAGCAAAATCGACATACTTTATATCTCAGCCGGGTTAATGGAAAACGATGAAATGGCCACATTCATTTTTCCTCCTGCCTATTACGAGCGCGGCATGAATGTGCACTATGCCAAACATTTTAAGGAGGCTCTTTCAATCCCGGTCGGAACTGTCGGCGGAATAAACATGGAGCTGGCAGAAAAGATAGTGGATGAAGGCAGGGCGGATGTGGTTACAATGCTTAGAGCAACCATCGCTGATCCTCTCCTTGTTAATAAGGCCAGGCTTGGTAAGTATAAAGACATACGCCCCTGCGTGAGGTGCAATACATGTATAAACCAGCCGCATTATTATTTTCTGCCTGTCCGATGCGCGGTAAATCCCGAAGCGGGAAGAGAATGTGATGTGCTCAGGATACCCTGGCCCCGCAAGGTTAAAGATGTTGCAGTTATAGGAGGCGGTCCAAGCGGCATGCAGGCAGCCCGAACAGCGGCTGAAAGAGGACACAGGGTAACCCTCTACGAAAAATCCGAAAAACTCGGCGGAATGCTCAATGTTGCGTCTGCGGGAAAGCTTAAAACTGATTTAAGGGCCTACCTGGACTGGGCAGTCCGGCAGACAGAAAACAATCCCGGTATTACCCTGAAGCTAGGGGCCCCTGCTACTTACGATATTATAAAGGCTCAAAAACCGGATGCCGTGATCATAGCTGTTGGAGCTAATATATTAATTCCTCCGATACCGGGAATTGACGGCAAAAACTCCCTATGGGCAGGGGACGTTGAATCCGGAAAAGTAGAAGTCGGGGAAAAAGTTATCATTGCCGGCGGAGGATTGACCGGACTTGAAACAGCCCTCTCACTGAGTAAAGAAGGGAAAAGTGTTACCGTTATAGAGATGCTGCCCTTTGACAGGGTCATAATGTCTGCCCCTGTTGTAAACATGGTCGCCTTATCAATGCTCATGCGAGAATATCATATAAAGTACCTGGCAGAGACAAAACTGCTGGAAGTTAAAGAAGACAGTGTCAGGGTTGAAGGACCGCACGGTAAAGAAGAATGGATGGCATGTGACAATCTCATCCATGCACTTGGTATGTATCCGAATAAAGCGGAAGCATCACTATTTAAGGATATTGCAGATGAAGTATACTTCACGGGCGATTGTGCCGCCTCGCGGGGTAATCTCTGGACAGCTACATCTTCAGCTCATTACATAGCCCTTGAGCTGTAAAAATTTAAAAAGATGCCTGCCCTTTTCACCAATGCTTTACTCTCAGACTTTCCGAACGAGTGTAAATAGATCTCTATGGTTATTCTGTCTCAAATATATCTTCTTTTTTCAGAAAATCATCAAAATCACCTCCAATATTTCTATCTGTATCTGACATTATCCGGCTGAAGATAATTTTTGTGCTTCGTTTTCAACGGATTGAATTATTGCCTGGATGGACTCTACTTCCATTTCTTCAAAATATGGTTCACCGCATTGATTACAAACCCAAGCAGGCACTTCATCCAATGTCAAGTGTACTCCTTTTCTATCCACATGGAATGGAACAGTCCCTTTTTTCATCTCACCTTTGCAGTGATGAAATGTATGACAGTATTGGTGAGTCTGCTATTCAGCGGGTAAAAAATCTGCCTGCGAAACTGGATTCGATACGGAGGAGCAGTGACAGGGGATCGAATATTTCAGAAGAATTAAACCACCTGTCCCATAAATTTATGGGACAGGTGGAAAACATCTTTAAAAACCTGCCCAAGTCATTGAAATGGCGATCATTTTACTAGAATGACCTTCAAATTTTGATGGACACCTCAGAGATGAGGAAAGGCAGGCTAAAGCTGTTTAGTCTATAGCCTGAAGGAAAATACAAAACACTAACAGCCTTCAGGCTTAAAAAATTCAGGCTGTCTTACTCGCCATAGTCTTTAAAATGGAAAAGTTTTGATTACTAATTTGACTTCGTAACTTTACCACATAGCTTATTCTAAGTGGATCGATAATTTATTTCGACGTGTGTGAGAGTCTATAGCTTTTTGCCTTTGAGTATGGCGGTATTCCATTTGTAAAATAACAT
>JASFHE010000544.1:0-4907 GCA_050123415.1 Desulfobacteraceae bacterium
GACAAAAAAGACCTTTTTATCCTTCAATGACGGCAGTACCTGTGAGATATCCGAAACCACGGGAAATTTTACAAATATTGAAGGAGATTTATGATTTTCATATTCAACCTCCGCCTCTGCAAGGGCAGTTTTACATGAATTACACCAGTATACCGGTTTTTTGCTTCGATGTAACCCGCCGTTCAGGGCAAACTTGCCGAATTCCCTGACAGTTGTTGCTTCATATACATAGTTCATTGTCAGGTAGGGGGCGTCCCATTCTCCCATTACTCCAAGGCGTTCAAATTCTTCCCTCTGGATATTTACATACTTTTCCGCATATTTTCTGCAGAATTTTCTAATCTCGACCTGGGTCATTTCTCTTTTCTTTTTTCCCAGTTCCTTGTCTACCTTATGCTCAATGGGAAGACCGTGACAGTCCCACCCAGGAACGTATGGTGCGTCAAAACCCGACATCTGCTTTGATTTAATAATTATATCCTTAAGTATCTTGTTTAATGCATGACCCATATGGATGTTTCCATTGGCATATGGAGGGCCGTCATGCAGCATGTATTTTTTCCTGTCCGGAGACTGCTGCCTGATAATATTGTAGAGACCTTCTGATTTCCAGCGGTTGATTATTTCAGGCTCCCTGTTAACAAGGTTGGCCTTCATGGGAAATTCGGTCTTTGGTAAATTCAGGGTTGTCTTATAGTCCATATAAACTCTTCCTCCGTGAACAAATATAGGCCTTGATTATCAAAAGAGATAATTCAAGTCAAACCAATATGATATTAAACAAGTATTAATGTTAACAATAATAATAAATGATAATACATATGTTGACATCGATATTAAGAACTATTATCTATATGCCCATTAATGTTTCAATAAACCCGTCTTCAAATGAATCTCAAGGAGAAAATATAATGTTCAAAAAACTTATCATACTCGCAATTCTTATTTCCTTTATTTTCACAGGCTGTGCACCCGTAGCATTTATTGGAGGGGCGGCCCTTGGAGTAGGTGGTTACAAGTATTACAATGGCTCTCTGGTTGTTATCTATAAGACTCCTTTTGATAAAGCATGGGATGCTTCCATATCAGCTCTGGAAGACCTGGATTACCAGATATATGAGAGGAACAGGAAAATGACCTCCGGGAAAATCGTCACAGCAGGGTCAGTGAATGAAAGAATCAAATTATCTGTAAAGTATGTATCCCTGGAGGAAACCGAAGTATCAATCAGGGCAGGACTTATGGGTGACGAGGTGATCTCCAACAAAATAAAGGATAAAATCAGCGATATTCTGTTTAATAAAAATGCCGATGCAAAAGAATAGCGGTCCGGCCGTTATGTTTGAATATCCAGTTTATCTATCATGTTGTCTATATAATTAATTATATATTCTTTCTGGTTTTTATTACAGTATCCGTTACATTCGCACCTGAATTTTTCTGATGTCCGGACAAAAAATTCTGCCTTTATCCATTTGTCCCCCATTTCAATGGCAAACCTGTGAGGTCTGCATTCGGAGTGCTCTGACTGCAGACCGGTCAGGCATTCCGAAGGCATTTCAATCCAGAATAATTTTTCCATACCTGATTCAACAGCATTCTCATTGAGATAGTCGGTTATTTTTTCCAGGTCAGCGGTTGATATTTCATCAATATAATAATTTTTCATTGATCCCGGTTCCTCTCTTTCTCAATCTTCATTCCATTATTAAAACATTGATATTTCAACAGCCTTGAATTAAGTTAATATTAAAATATATTATATATATAGAAAATACCTGATAATAAGAAAATGTCCACCAATAAATTGCATAGTAAAATGGGAAATCCGTTTCCTAAATCCACATCCCTGAGTGATAAAATAAAATTACTTATGGAGGTGGTGAATCATGATGATGCGCTTGCAATAATTATAAATGCGGACCCTGATGCAATGTCCAGCGCAATGGCCCTTAAAAGGCTTTTCTGGCGAAGGGTCAAAAAAACAGGTATTTATCATACCAATGTAATTAAAAGGGCTGACAACCTGGCTATGATAAACCTGTTAAAAGTGGATCAAAAACATATCAGGAAATTAAAACCCCATAATTTTACAAAATTTGCCATACTTGACTCACAGCCTTCACATAACGATCTGCTAACTAAATATAATTATGATATTATTATAGATCACCATCCCTTTGTTCCTCAATCAAAAGCAACATTTCTTGAAATAAAAGAAGAATACGGCGCGACCTCTTCCATTATGACAGAATACCTGAGGGCCGCTGGTATCAAGCCGTCACCAAGACTTGCTACGGCTCTTTTTTACGGGATTAAAACAGACACGGATAATTTTGTAAGGGACTCAACACCAAATGACATAAACGCTTTCAGATATCTTTTCCAGTTCATCAATGTTAATATTATCAAAAAAATAGAGGCATCGGAACTTACCAAAAATACATTGCAGCAATACAGGACTGCCATGGAAAACCTTATCTTTGTGAAAGACAAGGTTTTTATCCCGATGGATAATGTCAATAATCCTGACACCCTTGTTTTAATGGCAGATTTTTTTCTGAAAATGGCTGAAATTACATGGTCGATCGCAGCCGGGATCAGTGGAAAAAAACTGGTCATTATTTTCCGAAACGCCGGATTCAGGCTGGATGCAGGGAAAGTAGCTCAAAAACTTTTTGGGGATTATGGGTCCGCGGGAGGACATAAGAGTGCAGCCAGGGCAGAAATACCTCTGTCTAATATTGAGAATGAGGTGCCTGGAGGCGTTGATTACGCACAGTTTATTGTATCAAAATTAAAGGAAATATAAATAAACCGGGAGTTGTTTTTAAAGTGACACAGGCAAATATAATTGATGAAAAGCTGGTACACGAAGTCAAAAGCTTGATCAATGACAGGAACAGTAAATACCTGGCCAAACTCATTGACAAGCTTCGTCCGGCTGATCTCGCAGATCTTATTGAGCATCTGAAACCTGAAGAAAGGCTTTATCTTTTCGAAATGCTGGAACCCGAGGGGGCCGGGGAAGTACTGGTAGAAATAGAAGCGCCTGTACAGGAAAGCATTTTAAACGATCTCGATAACAGTGTTATCACGGAAATTGTACAGGAACTTGACTCGGATGATGCTGCTGACCTTGTAGGTGATCTCCCTGCGGACAGGGCAAAGGATATTATTGAAACCCTGGAGGATGACGTCACTGAAGATCTTGAAAAACTTCTGCCCTTTGATGAAGAGAGCGCCGGAGGAATCATGGCGCTTGAATATGTGGCTGTTAAAGATCACTGCACTATTCAGGAAGCCATAGATATTATCAAGGAGAAGAGAGAGGAAGTTGAAAAACTCTATTATCTCTGGGTAGTGGATGATTTTGAAAAACTGCTTGGTATTGTTTCGCTCAAGGATCTGGTCCTTGAACCGTCAAGCAGGGTAATAAGAGATATTATGAATACCGAGATTATATCGGTTGACGTAAACAGGGATCAGGAGGAAGTTGCCCAGCTTGTAAAAAAATATGATCTTGTCGCTATACCTGTTGTCGATGAATATAACAGGCTTGTCGGTCGTATTACGCATGATGATATCATAGATGTACTCGAAGAAGAGGCAGATGAAGATATCTCTCTTATGGGCGGTGTTATGCACCAGGAAATAATGGAAGAGTCCTATATTAAAATTTCCAGGGCAAGGCTTCCATGGCTGATTGCCGGTCTTTTTGGCGGGATTATGGCTGCCATAGTTATCAACCGGTTTGAGCACTCTATAGAAAAACTGATTGCGCTTGCCTTTTTCTTCCCTGTTATTATGGCGATGGGAGGCAATACAGGTACTCAGGCAGCAACAGTGGCAGTCAGGGGACTCGCAACAGGTGATATAAGCCTTGTAAATGTCTGGAAAAGGTTATGGGTTGAGATGAAAGTCGCTATGACAAACGGACTGATCTGCGGAATACTGCTTGGTATGGTAGTCTACCTCTGGATTGGAAATTTAGGGTTGGGGTGTGTGGTGGCTGTTTCTCTCATGATAATAATCCTTATTTCAGGTTTTATCGGAGCGGCTGTTCCGCTTGCGCTCAAACGAATGAATATTGACCCGGCCCTGGCAACAGGCCCATTTGTAACTACATCAAACGATATTCTCAGTCTTTTGATTTATCTTGGCCTGGTTACCGCCTTCCTCAGGCTCTCATAAAAGGGGATATTTCGCTATGAAGATAAAATTTTGGGGGACACGCGGTTCGGTTCCTGTTCCGGGAAAGGAAACATCTGTGTATGGAGGTAATACCACATGCCTTGAAATAACCCTTAAGAACGGCAGCACTGTAATAATAGATGCAGGAACCGGTATCAGGCTTCTTGGTGATAAATTACTCGAAGAAAAAAGAAATGATGATATTTACCTTTTAATTACTCACATCCACTGGGATCATCTTCTCGGATTCCCGTTCTTCGATCCGCTCTATCATTCATCCTCCAGAATATATATTGACGGTAATCATAATTGTTTAAAGGGACTTAGATATACTTTTGATAACAGGATGGGAGACGGCTTTTTTCCTGTTAAATTTAATGAATTGAGTGCAAAGCTCAGCTACCTTCGAAAACTTATAAAAGGCCCTCTTGAGATAGATGGGACAGTAATAGATTCTGTTCCCCTGCATCATCCTCAGGGAGGAATAGGGCTCAGGTTTAAAGAAGGTAATAAAACATTTGTGTTTATTACGGATAACGAGTTGAAAGGTGATCCATGGGAGGGCAGGATGCCTGATGTTTATACCGAATTCAGCCGTAATGCCGATATACTTGTTCATGATTGTCAGTATACTCCAGATGAGATAAAAACCCGAAAGGGCTGGGGGCATTCGGACTATGAAGCTGTATTTGACCTTGCCCATAAGGCGAAAG
>JASFHE010000545.1:0-4902 GCA_050123415.1 Desulfobacteraceae bacterium
TACTCCCCAGCCGAAGGCGACCAGCGGATAGCATCAGCCAGTACAGGACCTTTATCAGTCTTATCTGAAAAGGTCACTGATACAATCCCTTCCGGGAGTTCCAGAGTGTCCGCATGGTTCCAGCCCTCTAATGCAGCGTCCGAATTGAATTTTATTTCATGTGAATCTCCGTTAGTGTCCTTTACAATCAGGCTCCATGTCCCGAATTCCAATCCGGGGAAAGATTTTTGCTTGCTGGGCATATGCAGCCAGAGATTCCATGATCCGCTCTTTTTAATTACAGTGGTGAAAGTGGCTTTATTTTCCCCTTCTCCTGCTTTAATTGCAGCCGTTGTGTGACGATATTTTCCCCAGCTTCCAGGCAGATCAAGATATGTCCATTCCGGGGGAGGAACGTAGGAAGCCCATGTTGATAAACTTTTTCCATTAAAAGCGATGCTTGCCATTTGTCTGCCCTTTGGCACGTCTTTCTTTTTTTCTCCTTCCAGAACCTCAAAACCCTTATCCAGATTGTCTACTTCAATAAAATTGCTTTCAGGAGGAGACCAGGGAAGATTTTCCATTCCTTCAATAGCATCCACGTTTATTATTTTATCTTGATCAACCCTTTGAAGAGAAATCGTAAAGGGCCCCCTGTTGAGTGAAATGTATGGTTCTATCAAGATATTTACAGGGGGTTGAAACAGAACCATACCAAAACGGATAGTCTGTTTACCATCTATACGGATTGGGTCGCTCTTACTCCATTCATGCTTTTCACCATCCCCTACTCGATACTGAAAACGAAAAGCACCGGGAACCGGTTCGTCATTGCGGACTGTAATCAGTAACTGGTAACGGGGCATGCCATTCTCTGAATCGGGCAGGCGATAGACCTCGGCTTTTGAGCAGATAAATCCGGGCAATGATGTACTTCCAAGCCAGTCACCAAAAAGTTCTTCAAAATTTACTCCCAAAGCCCTGCCTTGATCTTTCATATCATCAAATGAAAAAGTGCCTCCTTTATGTGACTTACGAATGGAAGAAAGGAGTTGTGCAGTTTTTTCACGACCAAGAATATCAAGAATACATCGAGCCATAGAACCTGCCTTTAGAACAAGGACATTGATCTTGCGTGCCGGGTCATCCCAGGGATCCATATCCTTGAGTGAGACCTTAAGTGCCTGATTCCAGACTTCCTGCCCTGAGGATGTCATGGCAATGGCAGCCTCTGTCATGGACCTTTTCGATGATGATTCACTATCCCTGGAAATTACAAGTGCACCAAAAACTGCCCCTAGAGGATCTTCCTCGGTAAAATCGTGAGCAGAAAAGTATGTATTGGTCTCAGCGACAAGGAGTGTTGAGAGGATTTCCATGACATAATTAAGTACAATAGCTTCCGGGCCCCGGGCACTGGTCTGATAAAGAAAAAAGTTTCTGGCTGCTCCTGAAAAAATATTTCCGCCCGAAATGTCATTTATAAAAAAAGTTTGAAGGCTCGTCAATTTAGCCTGGGTAATGCCTCCATCCAGATCCTTAAAATCTTTCGGATTACGAAAGGGCCAGTCAAAACGGGCTGTTGGAAAAGAGTTTTCATGCATAAGCAGCAAACCCGGAGGCGCCATTGCCGTGTCCATTCGCCATCCTCCGGTGTACCCACGCTGTGTATTTGGAACCTCCACCAGGGTTAGACTATCATAGGGATACTCAAGACCATATTCTTTAGCTTCTCTCATATGGTCCCCGATCCATGTTCTAATCTTTTCACCTGAATCAGACAGCAGTTCGATATTTTTTATATGTTCGGGATGAATAAGTATTTCCATTTTAACTCCTTCTACCTCAAATGAGCGGCTTTCAAATTTTGAGGCAATAATGGCAACTTCAGGCAGAGGAGCAGAAGGTGAAAAACGATACTTTACTCTGTTAGCTTCACCACATTTTGATTCGTATCTCCGACCAGGCCCGGCAACGAGCCAAGCGGACGGGAGATCTACAGTAAGATCCAATGTAAAGAAATCAACGGAGCGATGTCTTGGATCATCGCAATCCTTTTCGGTTCCCGGGACAGGCAGCCAGCGTATACCAGGCATGAGCGCTACAAATCGTGGATCATATACGTATCGATCAAGTCCGAGCATGGAAAGATTTTTCTGGCCTGACTTCAGATTTTCAGTATTGACAGCACTTTCCAGATAGCCGAAACGCTTATCAGGGAGACCCTCTATGGAAAGATGAATTATTGTTTCTTCACCCGGATCAAGTGGGCGAGGTAAAATGAGTTCAAGCAATCCGCTTTCATGGGTAAAGCTCAGAGGATTATTAAAAATATCCAGAACCCCTGTTACCTTTTGTCCAGGGTTTAGAGTAAAGATTGCGATTTTTAAAGGTTCTTTATCCGGGGCACGAATGGTTAGCTCGAGATCAAGAATTAATGCTTTTCCCGGATCAATTTTTACATCACCTGATATTTTCCGAAGATCAGGTACTGGAGTACCGACATTAACTGCGTGAGCCCTTTTCCATTCATCAGTTATATTAATGGTATTGATATTTTGGTAAAAGCCGAAACCGGTCATGACCAATGTCATGATAATTATCCCTGCACCACATGCAGTGAGTTTTTTTCTGGAATCTCCATCAAGGCGGGGGTGCGCTACTGCACTGAATCCAAGCATGCCGAATGCCATTAGCAGCACCCCTGTTCGTTGCAGCAAGCCTGTCAGGTTGATCATAGAAGGAATTATTTCGGATGGATTATTTATGATTGTTGAACCGGACAGGTCAAGAAGGGGAGAATAGATGGATGGAAGATTGGATATACCCCAGAAATCTCCCCCTAATATAAGAAGAAGCAATAGTGCTGCCACGAACCGATTACGGGTGAGTAGTGTCATAAGAAAAACCAGTGATATAGTAAATGCAAGTGCAGGTATGGCCATAAGAAACACAAATGCGAAAAGAGAATAGATCTCTATAGTATCTCCGAAAGGCAGAGGCAGCAGCAGACCAAGGAATTGAAGAATAAGAGCCAGTGCCATAATGGGAATCCATAAGGATATTAACAGGCCCATAAACCGACCGGTAACTAACTCGGAGTTTGTATAGGGCCGTGAATCGAGAACCTCGGTTATTTGTTCTCTCTGGTCACGAGACCGCACATCAAACCCCAGAAAGACTGCACCTCCAATATACATAGAAAGACAATCTAATCCGATAGTACTGATGATATAGCGGGGACTTAACAGTGCCTCAGTTGCAGAATATGAAGAATAAACACCATGCAGGACTGAGTAGATTAAAAAATAGATGAAGGCAATCAGGTAAGAAATGGATATGAAAAACCAGTAACGTACCAGTCTTCTGGTAAGCCGTATTTCGGTCCGGGCAAAAGCCATTATATTTTTTATATTAACCATTTTATCTCAGTGATCTTTGTTTAACATTATGGTAAGAGCTTGATTTTAAAGCCTTTCCAACAATTTGAACCTCACGTTCATCTCTTTCTTTCATACCTGAAAGTTTCACAAGAACCGTATTTCTGAGATTTTTTGAGAAAAACATTGAAACTGTCAGACCCAGAGATATCAGGCTCCATACACCGGATAGAAGTGCGAGGAACATCATTAAGGTTGAATACATATCCGATTATTATTTTTAATATCTTCATCTTAATCCTCCACAAAAAATATTTTCTGAATATCTACCTTGAAAAATCTTGCAAGCCTGAAGGCCAGTTCCAAAGAAGGATTATAAGCACCTCTTTCCATGGCATTTATGGTTGCTCTGGTAACATTAACAGCATCTGCCAATGCCTGCTGAGTCAGGCCCTTTTCTTTTCTCAGCGCATTAATGTTATTCTTTATTTTGAGTTGAGATTCTATATTCACCATGAGCAAATTCCTCTGTCGAGGAGAAAGTATTATGTATCTATTGTAAGGTTGGCTTTACATGCTGTAATACCTGATGTCAAGTTGTACATTATTTATTTGAGATTTTCGTATTGGATTTTATTGCCATCATTTTGAAGAAAGTATTGATGGATGCTGTAATTTAGGGATGGTACCTAATAACATCGACAAGGGGCATCATCTTCATAGGTCTCATTATGTTCTACACCGCAATAAATTTTATTTTGAATTCGGATTCGGACTTGAAATTAAGGTCCTGGCCGAGGACAGGGAATGAGGAAGTAAGTGAAACTTGATAACACATTTTTATTAATAGTTTTGCACCGGATTGAGTAGTGAGGAGCCTTCATAATACAACAATTTTGACACAATTAGCCAAAACTCATATTTATTGGTATTGCAAACCTCCCGTAAACCACGCTATCCATTACATATTAATAGGGTTTTAACTGAGATTAGATAATATAATATAAATTAATATTAACATATTGTTCCAATCCATTTATGGCATCATTTTTGCTTATTGTAATGGCAAACGTTGAAAATAAAAATTTCTCAGATATACGTGCATCTATTCTTCTGGTTCTCTATTAACAAAAAATGTTGGAGATTTACTTAGTTGAATATAACGATATCCAGGGAAAAAATTAAAAAAAGCAGAGCATAACTTTCATCCCGCTCTGCTTTTTTTATTATTGCTTTTCTTTCTGTAAACTAATTACTACCTTGATGATAAGTTGTTCTGAAAATCTCGGGTGGGTACAAAAGATGTTGGGGCATTCATCATTGAAAATGATAACTGGTGTCCATCCAGAAAGAGCCAATTTCTGGATGGAGCTTTCAGCGTTCAGCTATCAGCCGTCAGCTAAGTCTTTATTTTCACTGATTTTGAACAGTTTGTTTTAAACATTCTAATGATATCAGAGTGTTATTGTAGTATAAATTTATCTTGGCACTACCGGTTTCTTATTTAACCATGATTAGATTTCCATGATTGTCGGAGGTAATG
>JASFHE010000546.1:0-4898 GCA_050123415.1 Desulfobacteraceae bacterium
CTTAAATTATGTTAATTGCACTCGTGCGTACACTATAAACTCTTGATATGACTATATTCGTGCGTCTTTCCAGACCCCAAATTTCCCTATCTCTAGCAAAAACGCTTGTTTCTGGATGGACACTATCTAGCTCTCAATTGAATCAGGTGCCGGGCCAAGCAGGTAGACTAGTCCTTTATGTGACAGGATTTCTCCTGAATTTGTCTTTTTAAGGATCTCGTGAATATCCATTTTTTCAGTTTCCTCCGATTTTTTTAGATTAAAGATAAATCGCACTGCTTCATCTGCAGGTTTTATTTTCTGGGCTGATAATATCTTTTAAGCCATGAAGCAAGTCCGTCCAGACCGGGAAACAGCATCCGTTCGGTTATATTTGCCTGATCCAGTTTATCCCTTATTTCCCACTTCAATTCTTTGGGAATAATTATTCTTCTGAAAAGATCCTGGTGTTCTTTCAGCCATTCTTCCATTATGGCGTCCGGGCCGGACATGAATGAAAAAAGAGCAAACTGGTTAACTATTCTTGCGTCTATTGAAGGAGGTTCAAAAAAGGCCACAAGAAGATCTTTGGATAATTTGTCAAAACTGCGTATATCAGGAAGTGTCCTTTCAAGCATGCCCACCGTGAGTGCATGTGCATTTGCATCCCGCAATTGGCCTATAAGCGGCTCCGGCAGCAGGCGGTTTGCCTTTACGTAATCCACTTTCCAAATAACACCGTCTCTGTCAAATTTTGATGTATCACTTGTTGCATAGTGAAGCGCGACAAAAGGCGAGTAGGTCCAGTCAAGGAGTCTGGTGGGAAGGCCGTGATGCTGAGCAAGTGTCAGCCATCTCCAGTGAGAATCTGCTATATCAACATCATCCAGTCTCGCATATTTTCGGAAACTTCGGAGAAGATGGTATTCGAGATGAGTCTGTTCCCCGCAATTGCGGGAAAAACTGGTTAACAGTTTGAAATCCTTGTCCGAAAGTCCTCTGAATGCGTAATTGGATCGAAAGCGCATTATGTCTTCCTGCCATGATCCTTCATATACTCTTTCGCAAAGATCAGCCCAGGATTTGATAACAACATCATTCTGATCGATATTATCCATTTTTATCCTTTAATAACAGATAGACGATATAACGATATATTTGAAACATAAATATTATAAATGCAAGAGGATAGTGTGGCTTAACAAAAAAATCACATGGATTGTAATAAAAAAGGTCAGGCCTTTTTTAAAAAGACCTGACCTTTTTATTACAACCTTAATGCACGGGAGATTAACTAAAACATCTCCTCGCTCATCTTGTCTATTTCTTCGGAAACAGCTTCATAAACACCGGGATATGTGCTCATGGGGCCGCCCATGGTTAAATTGGGAATATAGTAAAGTTTTCCGTTTGTTTCACACGCCCTTCTTACTTCCCTGGCTACAACTTCTCTGGTCCAGTCTTCGCGGTCAACAACACCGTTATCAATGTCGCCCATGAATGTGATCTGCCCGCCGTATTTCTTTACAAGTTCGGGCATATTATTTGTGGTGACGCCTCCCTGCCAGATATCGATCCCCATTTCAATCATATGTGGTACAAGGTTTGCAGCATATGAATCGCTGTGATGTACTATAAGCTCAACTCCGTGTTCCTTGTAATAACCATAAATCTTTTTATATGCAGGTACATAGAATTCGTCGAACATGTCCGGGGACATAAAGGATGAATTATGGCTGCCCCAGTCATCATGGTGGAATATTGCATCAGGTTTGAAGTGTTCACAAAGCAGTTCGGCATAGCCTAGTTCCCATTCTGTGATGTAGTCAATCAATTCCTTCATTGCTTCGGGTTCCATTACCAGGTTCATCAGACAGGTATCCACACCCATAAGGTAGTGAGTCTGTTCAAAAACACCGGGAGCAACAAAGACTGTGGCAAACACTTCGTTTCTGTCAATTGCTTCTATGCCCGGTTTATATTGATCCCAGTCTGATGCCGGATAATCGAGCCTCGGAGCTTTAACAACATCTCTCCATTTTGTTACATCCTTTACTACTTTATGTTCCTCATCATGGACGGGAAATGGGCCGGGGAGTCCTTCCGGCCATGAGATTGTAACTCCCCAGCCGTTTACAATCTGGCCTCCGGGCATAACAGACGGGTTACCAGCTGTAACAGGGTCGCCCATGATCATACCGAACATGGTATCCTGGCACACAAGATATTCGTACTGGTTTACGAATCTGTCGGGATTTCCTCCTTTGATGGTTTCTAATAGATTTTGTCTTTTTGTCAGCATATTTTTAATCTCCTTTAATTTGAAGCTTTTCAGGTTTCCATATTTTAAATGTAAAAGCTGTGCATCCCATTTCCATGGAAAGAGTTGCAAAAAAATAATTCGTGACTGTAATTATTATCGAAATTTAAGATATATGGAAATTACACCGGAGTGTCAAGGTATTTATAACCCCCTGTTTCGCCGTAAAAAAATGGCTTCTGCTGCGTTTTTCATCTGATATTACTCATGTTAAAACAGGGATAATTATGCTGAAATGCTAAATATTCATAACTGCCCTTTCCGCAGCAATAACAGCTCCTTCCATATATCCTCCATGCTCTTCGGCTGTTTCGGTCCCGGCAAACCGGACAGAATCATCCCAGATTGATATTTTACCTGCAGGAGGAGAATAGAGAGGGTGTTCCAGCATGGGAGGCTGATCATAATCCGTAGCAGTATATCTTTCCTTTGCCCAGTCTATGTAAAAGAATGCTGCCGGATCCGCTGCGGGCTCTCCGTACAGGAGCCCCAGTTGACCTAGCATGGAATCTTTCAGTTCTCTGTTGTTGCTGCGGCCGACCGCGGGAAGCCCAAGAAATCCCATAAGTCCATATGGGGCCCGGCCATCATTCGATCCGTCGTGTATCTCTCCGATGGGGCCATACTGGCTGAATGCCTGCCCTGAAAGCCCATGACTCCTCCAGAAGGGCTCATTATAAAGAGCGCAGAACTTTGCCTGTCCGGCCATCCATGTGCCTGTTTTCAGCATTTCCTGGGTAAGTTCAAATGACAGGCCCGGAGTAAACAGGATTGTAAAGGCCGCAAGGCGGGGCGGAAGGGCCAGGATGACCCTTTTTGCATAAAACAGAGATACAGGTTCATTTTCAAGGTCTCCAACACCGACCAGGACACCTGATGGTGTTTTTTCTATCCTGCATACAGGGTGCTTCATTCTGATACTTTTCCCGGGGATATTATCCAGAAGTCGCGAAAGGAGGTTAGTGATACCGCCGGAAATTCTCCATGAAGGAGGTTCATTGTTATAGCCCCTGACAGTGCTGATCTGTCCCGTGTTATATTGAAAACGGCCAAGTCCGCTTTCATACTGCCTGTATCCTGAAAGACCAAGGTCATTTATCAGCCCTGTAATCTTCGGATGTATGTCCGGCCAGTACCATGAAGGCCCCATGTCGGATACAAGTCCTTCATGTTCAGAACCATGTATTCTGCCTCCTGTCCGGCCTCTGGCCTCAAGAATGAGATATTCCCTGTTTTTTTGTGATAAAAGAAAAGCAGCATATATTCCGCTTAATCCCGCGCCTATTATTATTGTTTCAACCGATTCCATATTATTAATCACGGACACCTTATAATGCCCTGTCCCCAGAGGCATGCCCCGCATGTCGGGAAACTGTTACCTATGCAGTCCTCCTCATTAGCCTGTGACAGGTCACAGCCGCCGCAGGTGATACACGGGGAAAAATCATAGTCCAGAACACGTTCTCTGAATGCCTTGTGTTCGGGAGTGTACCAGAGGTCATAGAGGTTTTTATCAACTACATTACCTATTGCCCATTTCTTCGAGTGACGGTTTTCATATGTCAGAAAGCCCAGGTAGCAGTCATGGCTGTGTAAAAGCGGGAGACAGGGGCTCAGGTTGCCGTCCCAGCCGATTGCACCTGCACCCGCGTCTATAAAGGGGCAGCTGTTTCTGAGTTTTTCAGCGTTAACAAAAGGGATGGTCATTGTGATTTTGTCTGAAGACTTTTGGATTGATTCCAGGACAGTCTCGTCCATATCCATTAAGGGAAGGTCCAGGTTGAAATTATTCCTGTTGATGGAATTGTAATACAAAGATTCATCTACCATTTCCTGTGTGTAGGGAAGCACATTTGTTACCAGCATGCGTGTAGCACCGATATCGGTGCCTATTTCTATTACAGCAGGAAGTTCGGTTATGTTGCGCTTCATAGCAACAAAGACAATGCCGATTTCCATGTGCTGTTTAAAACCGCGTCTGCCCCCGTTAAGCCTGTTTAACAGGGCAAGGTTTTCAAGTATATTGGGAAGCTCCGCTCCCAGCCGGATATCTGAAAAACTGTCCGGCGTTGATCCGTCCAGGGATATCCACAACGTATCAAGGCCAACATCTATCAAAGATTTTATCATGTCCTCTTTAAGAAGAGTACCATTCGTGATTAGCTCTGCGGATATCCCAAATGATTTGAACCGGGAAATCATATCCAGTATTCCCGGGTGAAAAAGCGGTTCGCCAAATCCTCCGAAAAATATCCTGTCGGGCAGGGATGGAAAGGAATGTATCCCTTTTATGATAGCTTCAAAGACCTCTTCGGTCATCATTCCCGAAGGTTCGTTCCATACATGCCTTATACATGTGCGGCAGTTGAGGTTGCACATATTTGTAACCTCAATATAAAGCTTTGCCAGATGCATTGGCAGGTGTAATGTTAATGAGTTTCCTTCCTGTTCATATCTGATTTTGTCTCCGGGATTAATCCCCAGCCCTGAGGCTGTTTCTGCAGGAATTATTAGTTTGACTTTGTAAAGATTGTGATTGCACAATAAATAAAAAAAATGTATAAGATAATCATTATGTTAACGCCAAGAGAAAAATTCT
>JASFHE010000547.1:0-4889 GCA_050123415.1 Desulfobacteraceae bacterium
TACGCTGTATTTTCCCTGCCCGCATCCTCTTTTATCTGTCTCATGGCTTCAAGGAAAAGTTCGTTTTCAATGTCACCGACCGTGCCGCCTATCTCTACGATTATAAGGTCAGCAGATTCATTTCCGGCTACTTTAATTATATGATCTTTAATTACATCTGTGACATGCGGAATGTACTGGACTGTTTTACCAAGGTAGTCACCCTTTCTTTCCTTTTTTCTTACCATGTCAAATACTTTTCCCATGGTAAGGTTCCAGTTTGACTTGCATGTGGTGCCAAGAAACCTTTCATAATGACCGAAGTCCATATCAACTTCACCGCCATCATCAAGAACAAAGACTTCTCCATGCTCGTAGGGATTCATTGTCCCGGGATCCACATTGAGATACCCGTCACATTTTATCGGGATTATTTTTAACCTTGATGAGAGAAGGTGACCTATTGAAGCTGCAGCAATTCCTTTACCCAGCCCTGACAAAACTCCACCGGTAACGATAATAAATTTGGTAGCCATACTTTCCGAATTGATTATATTCATTTTTTACAGATTATTATTAAAATTAAGACAAAAACTAACTATCCGCATTATCTTTTTTAGTCAAGACAAAAACAAAAAATGACCGGAGCATGTGCTTTGTTGAATTGTCTAAAACAAATGTATCCGTCTGAAATTCATAGGAAAAAAAATTTTTTCATTGTTGAAAATACAACATGCATTATTTTTTTAAATGTGGATACAATATGTTGTAGTTTTTTGTTGACATAAAAACAAACTGAAAATATGATTTCCTGAACATTTATGAGGATAAAAGACAATGTTGCCTAAAAAAGTACTAATTGTAGATGATGAAAAAATCCTGTCAGAACTTATTATGGAATCATTGAACCTGGCCGGCGGATTCATCGTAGAAAGGGCTTTCAACGGTGAAGAGGCAGTGGAAAAATACAAGGCCTTCGCACCCGATATCGTTGTTATGGATGTTGAAATGCCGGTTATGGACGGTTACGAATCATCCTTTAAAATCAAATCAATGGACCCTGATGCCAGAATACTGGTACTTACAGGTAATCCCGGTGATGTAAGAGCAAAAAAAACCATTAACGAAGGGCTGGCGCTGAGACTTATGAAAAAACCGGTTAAATTAATGGATCTCAACAGGACAATTTGCGACAACCTGGCCGCCTGTGCCTGAGTTTTCAAAGGGCCGTCTACCTGTCTAACAAAATTTTACTTTCAAAATATAACCAAATAATATATCCATTCATACTGTTATGAGTTCAATAATAGCCATAGTAGGACGCCCTAATGTCGGCAAGTCCACACTTTTCAACCGACTTTCAAGGTCGCGTGATTCTCTTGTGGACGATCAGCCCGGTGTCACCAGGGACCGTATTTATGCAACAGTCAACTGGGAGGGTAAATCCTTTATCCTCGTTGATACAGGCGGTTTTGATGAACAGGACCAGGGCCCTTTTTCAGAGCAGATTAAGCAGCAGGTATTAAACGCGGTGGATGAAGCTGACCAGATAATCTTCATGATGGACGGGCGCAAGGGCCTTTTGCCCGCGGATGAAGAGGTAGCATCCATTCTCAGGCATTATGATAAAAAAGTATATACTGTTATCAATAAGATTGACGGACCTGAAAAGGAAGATCTGCTATATGAGTTTTACAAACTCGGAGTCGGTACCCTTTACCCCCTTTCATCTGCCCATGGTTATGGTTTAAAGGGCCTGATGAATGATATTGCAGAGGCAACACCGGGGGAAGTAATCGTACCGGACAGCCCCGATCAGATCAGGGTGGCTGTCCTCGGAAGGCCGAATGCAGGAAAATCTTCCCTTGTGAACAAGATTCTTGGTCTTGACAGGCTTCTTGTAAGTGAACTTCCCGGTACAACAAGAGACTCGATCGACATCCGCTTTACACGAAACGACCAGGAGTACCTGTTTATTGATACAGCAGGAATAAGGCGAAAAAGCAAGGTAAAGGACAAGATAGATAAATTTTCAATGATAAAGGCCATCCGCACTATCGAACGATGCCACATCGCAATTCTTATGGTTGATGCTGATGCAGGGGTATCGGAACAGGATGCCAGGATATGCGGATATGCCCTTGATCGAATGCGCGGTGTTATCCTCGCGGTTAACAAGTGGGACCTGATCAAGGGGGATGCCGACCGGATTAAAAAACTTAACCTTGCCATAGAAAGACAACTGAAGTTTGTTTCATACGCTCCCCGGATAAACATATCCGCCCTCACAGGCGAACGGGTGGTCAAAATTTTTAATAAAATCGATATGGTCTTTAAACAGTTTGATATGCGTGTCAACACAGGTGCAGTGAACCGGCTGATTGAGGAGATGATTTATAAAAGACCGCCTCCCCTTGTCGGGCGGACCCGATTAAAATTTTACTATGCTACCCAGACAGGAACCAGGCCGCCAACCTTTGTTGTTTTTGTAAATCGTCCGAAGGCTGTCCATTTTTCTTATGAAAGGTTTATTATCAATCAGATACGAGAAAATTTCGGTCTGGATAATATTCCCATAAGGGTAGTGTTCAGGGAAAGGAAAAGAAATCAAAAGTAGGTCTTGCCCTTGAATATCATCTCAACGCGCCTGTTACGCTCTCTTCCCGCCGCGGTATCATTGCCTGCAATGGGGTGTTTAGCTCCGTACCCGCCCAGGGCAATAGAATCAGAGCCGACTTCTCCCTGTTCAATCAGATAGATCATGATGTTGTATGCCCGTGCAAGAGAAAGGCTGGTATTGGAAGGGAACTCCCTGCTGTTAATAGGTATGTTATCGGTGTGGCCGTCAATATACACCTGAAACGAAGATGCCTTTATAAATTTTGCCACCTCATCAAGGACCGGCTTCATCTCTTCCTTAATTCCCGCTTTACCGGACTCAAACATGAGTTTGTGACCGAATACAAGCTTGAATCCGCCTTCCGTATCCTGCATTACCACCTTGCCGCCCGACTCCTTTAAAAAAGTCTCTTCGGATTCGGAAGGGATCTCTACAGGGTCGTCCGAACGTTTGATAACAAGAGATTCCTTGAGCCGCTGGTATATACCGTTTATCATGACATCCTTTGGCCTGTAAACCTCTCCCAGTTCCTTAAAGTTCAAGATACCGCAGGCACTGGTAAAGTTTGTAAAAAGGCTTCTTAGTGACTTGTCATCCATGGAAGACATTGAAAGGAGAAGAACAAAAAATGTCAGGAGAAGGGTTGCCAGATCCGAAAATGTTACCATCCAGGAGGGGACGGCTCCGGTTTTTACTTCCTCCGTTATTACTTTATCTTCTGCCATTCAGATCCCGCGCTGTTCTGAAAAAGAAACCTTTAAAATCCAGAAAACTGTCTTTTGCAGTTTTCTTCCGCATATTGAAGGGAATCTTTTCTCTATAATCCAGTATTATCTCAACCTGTCTGTTCAAAGCCGGTTCCTTTGATCTCCCGGGATAGTTGAGTCCGAATCCATGGGCAACTATATCTCCGGGAGTCAAACCCTTTTCCACAAAAAAATCAAACATGGCGATTGCCCGTTTTGATGATAAAATCATTGAGTATTTATAGGGATCTGCTTCAAGGATCGATTCGGAAGAGTCACTGTATCCCCGCAATTCAATCATTTGATGTCCTTCCTTGAGGATCTCTGTAATTTCCGAAAGGAATCCTGTACTTTCTTTCTCCAGTTCCGATGAGTTATGTTTAAAGAGCACCTTGTTTTTTAATACGATCACTGTACGTTCAAGCTGCTTATTCATGGTCAGATCCGATTGAATACCATGCTTGAGGGCTACATTGCGCAATCTTTCGAACTGGACATCTTCTTCAACAAGAGGGGATGAAACGGCTGTAATATTTACTCCCTTTGGTTTTCCAAGGATTGACTGGCCTCCCGGTTTAAATCCAAATGCCCCGACAAGGGAGTTAAGGGCAAGACGTTTTCTCTTTTTATCGATGGAAGAAAGGCTGAGTAAAAGCACAAAAAAGGTAAGCAGCAGGGTCATGAGGTCAGTATATGTTGACATCCACGCGTTAGTATCAAGAGTATAAATAATTTTCTTTTTTTTGGACATACAGCTTCCGGTTAAAACGTCAAATATTTGTCAATATTGTCAAATTCAAAAAGACCTCCCCTTTGAAGTCTTCCGCTTTAGTTTATTAAAGGTCATAAAATCCTTTAAACATTGTTATCTTTGCACACTTCAGACCAATTAACCAAATTTATCCAAAAGAATAAGCTATATATCTTTATCCCGGTCGCCTGCCCTGCCGTGCCCTTAATGTACATCTCTGTATAGAGCAAATCCTGTGCCATTATATCTGGATGCTTATTTCCGGTCTCTGGTTACTTACTGCTGATCTCCCTGGCCCGGTGAAGCCTTTGCGAAAACGGCTATATTGCAAATACTAACCTGGAAGATATATCTGATTGGTTAACAAAAATAATAATCGGTGTAGGATTGACTCAATTAATCAAATTGCCTTCTTTAATCGATGTATTTTTAAATTATTTTACTAATTCACCTGGCATCATTGAATATAAAGGCTTAGTATTATTATTAATATGTTTTTTTATCATCTCTGGTTTTTTTATTGGCTACATAGTTACGCGTATTGTGTTAGCATATAATTTTTCATATGCTGATATAATGCAAGCCGAATTATATAACAAAAAAGCAAAAGTTGATTCAGATTTAGAAATTTTATCCAGTGAAGTTGAACAAATTACTGATGATAGTGACTCTGTAGAGGATGAGATATTAGTTGATGATCCTGCAAAGAAAAATATATTAAATTTGCGGAATCCGATGATGCATTTGAATCGATCAGAAACACTCCGGAATTCGGGAACTTGATTCAACAGTA
>JASFHE010000548.1:0-4872 GCA_050123415.1 Desulfobacteraceae bacterium
AGAGCATTATAGGCATCGGAAAATTCCGGTTTATCTTCGATACTTTTGAGCAAAAGCATTTCCTGTTCTTCAAATCGTATAGAATCCTGTTTATTCATAAATTCAAGATATGAAGGATTGTAAATAGACAGATAGATTGTAGGAAGGAGTATTATTGCAATATTATACACATAATGTGAAACAATACTCGGGATTAACGATTTTGTAAAATATCTCAATAAAGTCAGATACAGGCCGAACAGGAATATTAACACTACTGCAATAAAATCCCCCCAGTTTTGATCAACATGCAAAAAGGCAAACAGTGTTGCAACAAAAGCTATTGCAAAATGTTTCCCTTTAATCCTGCTTATCGCTGTAAAAAAATATCCCCTGAAAATAATCTCTTCCAGTAAAGGCGCGACTATTATGGCAAACAATATAAAAACAGCTTTACCGGCAGTCGTACCCTGGAGCAAGGCATCACTCATTGGTGAAGTGGATGAAACGGAAGAAAAGAAGGAGGAGGTAATTATAAAACCCATTACAGCGAATAAGAGACCGCCGATAACCGGTATGACAATCGATTCTAATACAATATTCCTGGTTTTTTCAATGTGGAGATATTTTAATACATTGCCATTGCCCTTAACCTTTATAAAGTAGACTATAAAAAAGATAAAAACAATATTTGACAGAATGCTTAAAGCAACGCCCAGAAACAGGGTATCCTGCAAAGGTGGTACAGCATAAGACAGGCTTATAAAGAAAATAGACAAAAAGGTACTTGATATCAGGGACAGAATCAAAATGTGCGTCAAATCTGCCGTAAACTTTAAAAGTGACATCTTCTTCTATCTTTTTTTTGGTCTCTTCATCTGATTTTATTGCATTAAAATATCTGCTCCTTTTGAAAAGATAAAACGGGGCAAAGAAAATAAAAAATAATAGAGACGCAATGGATAATCCCATGGGCGATAATTTAATTTCCTTTAAATATATGGTCTCGTTATATTCCTGTAGTTTTTTAGCATCATAAAAAATCATAAAAGACGCCATAAACAGGAAAATAAATTCTATCATTATTTTCTACCTCGTAATTATATCGGATCAGGAAAACAGATTTTCACATACACCGCATCTGCTGCAATTACCGGGATCACATATGTCCGATTCTTTTTCCTTCAGGGCAAGCTTATATTCCTTGATGAGAAACTCTTTATGGAGGCTGTGATCAATAAAATCCCATGGGAGGCTCTCATTGAGATCTTTTGGTCTGTGTACAAAAAAATCCGTATTGAGTTCGGAATCCCTGAAGGCCTTATTAAAGTCTCCATCATATTCATGCGCTTTTCTCAGCACAGCCCCTGCCCTTCTGTCTCCCATTGATAAAAACGCCTGAAGATAGGCCCACTTAGGGACATCAAAGGTGACGGTTACACCGCCCTCCTTTGAAAATGTCTTTTTAAGCCACTTCTGCTTTTCCTTGAGGCTTTTTACACTTTCCATAGGAAACCATTGAAAGGGAGTAAAAGGCTTGGGGATAAAACAGTTCACACTGAGTCGAATCTGGCCGATTTCTCCCCTTGATTTTGATTCCTTTATCATCACATGTTTTATTTTTTTTACAAGATCATGAATGGCCACAAGGTCATCCCTTGTTTCCGTCGGGAAGCCTATTAAAAAATAGAGTCTTAATGAAAATTTGCCTATCCTTGAAATCAGGCGTACCGCATCGGTAATCTGCTTCTGGGTAAGATGTTTATTAATTACCCTCCTTAACCTTTCGGAACCGGCCTCAGGTGCAATTGTAATCTGTTTCTGCCCTGATTCCCTGAGCATTTCCAGCATCTCTTCACTTAACAGGTCTGCTCTCAGCGAAGAAACCGAAAACGTCTTATTATCGGCGATAATTCTTTCAGTTATTTTTTTAATGCCCGGAGTATCAAGTACGGATGCACTTAAAAGCCCTATCCGGCTGCATCCGTCAAAGGAAGTCTCTATAGTATTTAAAATATCATTTTCATCCTGGTATCTTGGAGGCCGGTACACAAACCCTGCCGCACAAAAGCGGCATGACCTGCCGCATCCCCTGCCAAGTTCGACAAGGAGCTTATCCGCGAATTCGGTTTCGGGGGATAATATAACTGATCTGTTCACCGAAAGATTCGCAGGCTTTACAACCGCAGATTTTATACTGACATTAATGTCTTCAATTATAGGAGTTCGGGAGCTTATAGTTCCCTCACTGTTATATTCAACTGTATAAAGTGAAGGAACGTAAATGCTGTCCATACCCTTTGCAAGTTTTTCAAGCAGTTCCTGTTTTGTATTACCGCGATTAATTGTTACCTTGAACAGATCAACAAACCTGTCAAGGTTTTCCTCTGCCTCACCGAGGAGGAAAAAATCTATAAAATCTGATACCGGTTCCGGGTTGAGAAAGGTGGTAACACCTCCTGCCATTACAAGCGGGAAAGACTCGTCTCTTTCTTCCCTTTGCAGGGGAACCCGCGCCAGTTCAAGTATTTTCAGCATGTTAGGATAGTCATTTTCAAAGGAAAGTGAAAACGCAATCAAGTCAAATCGGGATAAGGGGGATTGTGATTCCAGAGAGATAAGGCCTTTTCCTGCCCTCTGATGGAGGGACAATTCCATTTCTTCAGGCAGGAAGGCCCTTTCTGCTACAACATCCTCTCTGTCATTTAAAAACTTATATACAACCTGGAACCCCAGATTCGACATGCCCACATAATACCTGTTGGGGTATGTCAGGGCGATGGAAATTTTTCCTCCCCAGTCTTTTTTAACAGTACCCGACTCACGGGCAAATTTATCACAGTAG
Organism: Desulfobacteraceae bacterium; assembly: GCA_050123415.1. Classification (GTDB taxonomy): domain Bacteria; phylum Desulfobacterota; class DSM-4660; order Desulfatiglandales; family HGW-15; genus JAAZBV01. The sequence goes on from JASFHE010000548.1 coordinate 2,825, forward strand.
AGAGGAGTATTGCTGCCGGACATTTTTCCGGTTAGTCTGCCTTTGCCCTTAAAAAGGCAGGATAATCCAGGTCATCCTTGAAAAAGACCTTTTTAAAGATCCCCTTTTTCTGGGCTACGACAGGTTCTTCATCATGCGGTTCCTCTGTTTTTTTCTCACCTTCCCCTTTTCTCTGAAATGCAGGGATATCATATTCATCAACCTCTTCACCGTTAAGTTTAACAGTCCAGTTATCCTTTGCCTCTTCGGGTGTAACATCTCTCAGCCTTACAATCTTTTTATAATGGTCTTTATCGATTCCGGTGGCTATTACCGTAATCTGAACTTCATCGCCCATGTCTTCATCAAAAACAATGCCCCATACTATTTCTGCATCCTCTGCCACTTCGCCCTTTATGTAGTTACTTGCCACATCTATTTCATCCATTGTTATATCAGGCGGAGCGGTAATATTCATGAGCAGACCTTTTGCTCCGCTTACGGATATATCCTCCAGAAGGGGACTGTTAATGGCCTGCTGAGCGGCTTCGGATGCACGATCAGCTCCGTTTGCCCTTCCGGTGCCCATTATTGCAGTTCCCATTTCTGACATGACCTTTTTCACATCAGCAAAATCCAGGTTAATAAAACCGTTGCTCATTATAAGATCCGAAATACCCCTGACCGCGTTTAAAAGGACCTCATCAGCCTTTGCTATCAGGTCCCTGAACATAGCGCTCTTATCACCTATTGCCTTAAGCCTTTCATTGGGAATTATTATAAGGGTGTCTACATCCTTTTTGAGCCTGTCTATCCCTGCCAGGGCCCTGTTCATCCTCTTTTCACCCTCAAACTTGAAAGGCTTTGTTACAACCGCGACTGTCAGTGCTCCGCTTTCTTTACACTCTCTGGCGATTACAGGCGCGGCACCTGTGCCTGTACCGCCGCCCATACCGGCGGTAATGAAGATCATATCAGCACCGCTAACCCACTCCCTGATATCATTGAGGCTTTCTTCCGCTGCTTTTTTCCCCATCTCCGGATCAGCGCCGGCGCCAAGCCCCCTTGTCAGGTTAACGCCAATCTGAAGTTTGCTGGGGCAGACAGATTTTTCAAGGTCCTGGCAATCGGTATTGGCAGCAATAAACTCAACTCCCTTGAGTTGTGCCGCTATCATGTTGTTGATAGCGTTCCCGCCGCCGCCGCCGACACCAATTACCTTGATCTTGGCATCATAATTATCCTTGTTGTCAACAAATTCGAATTTCATAGTGTCCCTCCTGAATATTGGCCTTAACAGACCGTTGCTAAAAAAGACTAAAAATATTTTTTATTTTTTAAATCACTTAAATTACATCCTTGAACCATTTTTTCATCCTGTCCATAACCTTGGCGAAAATATTCGTATCCCTGATCCTGAATTTTTTAGTGCTGTTGTTCTGTTTTGCACCGTAAAGGACAAGGCCGACTGCAGTTGCATACATCGGCTTGTTTACAACTTCAACAAGCCCGCCTATCTTGTCAGGATAACCGATCCTGCACGGTACGTTAAATATCTCTTCCGCTATCTCCGGAACACCGGCCAGTTCCGAAGACCCTCCGGTGATTACCACTCCCGAATTTACAGAATTCTCATAACCTGCCCTGATCAACTCACTGTGGATGAGTGTAAATATCTCTTCGAGCCTGGGCTCAAGTATTTCTCCCAGAAACTGTCTTGGAAGGGTCCTTGGACCTCTGCCGCCCACACCCGGAACCTCGATGGTCTCATCACTCCCGATCATTGAAGTAAGTGCGCATCCGTATTTCATCTTGATTTTTTCGGCCTCGACTGTAGCAGTTCTTATACCTATGGAAATATCATAGGTCAGATTATCGCCTCCAAGCGCCAGCACCGATGTATGCTTGATCGATCCCCTTGAAAAAACCGCCATGTCAGTAGTCCCGCCGCCAAAATCAATAAGCGCCACACCGAGATTCCGTTCTTCATCCGTCAGGACTGCCTCGCTCGATGCTATAGCCTCAAGCACAATATCATGTACATCCAGACCTGCCCTGTTCGCACACTA
>JASFHE010000549.1:0-4871 GCA_050123415.1 Desulfobacteraceae bacterium
GTTGCTGCTATGGGTATATGTAATGAGGTACCGGCAAGCGAGGAGAGTAAATGCAGACCTCATCATCCATATGGGCTAAGTAAATTTCATTCTGAAGAACTGATACGAAAACTATTTAATGAACAGGGATTGCCTGCTGTTATAATCAGATTCTCAATGGTCTATGGTCCTGGTGACTGGCGGGATATGCTTAGAATAACAAGGTTAGTAAAAAGAAGGATAATCCCAAGGATTGGTAACAGGCCCAAGCTGACTCCACTTATTCATGTTGAAGATGCGGTTAAGGGCCTTGTACTTGCAATGAAAAAGGGACGGCCTGGAGAAACCTATCTTATAACAAATAAAAATTCCGAACATTTTGATTATATTCTCAGGATAATAGAAAAAACACTCAAAATCACCTGCTTTACTGTTCCGGTTCCGGAATGGGCAGCTCTGAGCGCAGCGTCAGGGATTGAGACATTGTGTAAATTATTTGGGAAATCTCCTTTTATTACCAGGAAAAATATAGAATCAACACTTGCAGACAGGATTTTCTCTATAGAAAAGGCTCGAAGAGAGCTCGGATTCAATCCATCAATTGATCTGAAAAAAGGTTTAAAGGATACGGTGTTATGGTACAGAGAAAATGGCTGGATCTAGGGTGGTATATATGAATTATAAAAAAGAAATTGAAGTTTTCGGTGTTACATATGACAGGTATGTACTTCTAAACCTTCATAGAATACTTACAAAAGAACTCGACCTGAAGAATATAGTGGAGATGCCCAGTCATGGAGCAAAGGCTGCAGGCTCTCTATACTCCATAGGCTTTGGACTGGCAGGATGTAATGTAACTCTGGTAAATCCTGAAAAGGAAATGATGTTTGGCTGGACTGAATTAGGAATAAATAAAAATGTAGAGACTATCAGTTGTCCGGATGTCTACAATACTAATTTTCCTGATAATCAATTTGATATAGCCTGGAATTTTGTCACCTGGACTGAACTTGAAAATCCTGAACGGTTTTTAGAAGAAATGAAACGGATTTCAAAAAAATATGTTCTTCTCGTAACCTGTAATAATTTTCAACCGGGTTATCCCTGGCACAGGTTTTTGCATATATTATACGGTTTCCCATGGACGCACGGGCAGGCAAAATACAACCACATAACAAGAGTAAAAAGGGTGTTCAAAAAAGCAGGTTTGAAGGTGACAGAATTTGGAGCGATAGATACACCGGGCTGGCCTGATCCAAGCGGACCAAGGGATGTAAGGTTGCACAGGAGATATGGCCAGGGATTTATAAAGGAGCCTGAAAGGCAGCCCGTCTGGGAGGTCCCAATTCTGGAATATGTTAAAACAGGAAATTATCCGGGGTGGATGAAATATCTTGGACGGTGGGATATGGCTTTCCGGAAAGGTATCTTTAAACTGCCCATGAGTCATCTATTTTATGTTGTGGGAATGAAGTAAGAAAAAACAACTTGTCTAAAGTCAGGATATAATCGTTAACCAGGGAGAACTGGCGTAATTGATGTCCTTTATTTTTGACAGGGTATTGAAATATGGCTATAATTGCCAGTAATTGTGTACATAAATAATGGTGAAATCAAATGGAAAATATAGGGGTTAAGGAACTCAGGGATAATCTCAGCAGTGTTTTAAAAAGAGTTGAGAGAGGTGAAATTGTGAGGATAATGCGCCATGGCAAAGCCGTGGTTGAAATGCAGCCTTTAACAGAAGATAAAGAGCAGAAGCTTCTGAATGCTTTGCAGGGTAAAGGTTTGCTGGGTGGGGGTACAGGAAATGTCGGCAATATAAAGTCTATAAAAAATATGAAGCCTGATAAACCTGTATCTGAAATGATTGTTGAGGATCGAAGGTGATTGCATACTTTGACAGCAGCAGTATTGTGAAGTGGTTTTTTGATGAATCATACTCTGATCTTGCAAGGTCAATAAAAGATGAAACGAATATTTCATTTACATCAATTATTTCATATCCGGAGGTTTTATCGGCTTTTAACCGTGCTTGGAGAGAAGGTCGCTGTAAAGGATCCGATATGGAAATTATTCGAAGTGAATTCCGGAGAGTATGGGCTAACCTTCGCTGGATTAAAGTAAATGAAAATTTGATTTATAGTACAAGGGAACTCATATTCAGGCATGGTCTTAGAGGTTATGACGCTGTTCATCTGGCATCGGCCATTATTTTAAAGGAAGAAGGAGAAGGCGCCGACTTGTTTTTCTCATGCTTTGACAGAGTTTTGAACCGGGCAGCCGGGAAAGAAGGATTATTGATACACAAATCAATAAAATGATGATAGATGAAATTTGCGTCAACCATAATGTGTTCATAATAGATGAACTGGTTGGGTACAAGACAGTGTTGAAATAGTCGATTATCATTAAAACCTCAGGAGGATATAATGGTTGGAATTCCAAGATACAGGGAGCCGACTCATCCCGGAGTAATGTTGATGGAGGAGTTTCTGGCTCCAATGTCAATAACTCAACGTGATTTGTCTAAGGCGATTAATGTTCCTTACCAGCGAATTAATGAGATAGTGAATGGGCGGCGGGGTATTACGCCCAGCACTGCTTTACGCCTGGCCAAATATTTTAATATGTCAGAGGATTTTTGGATGAATATGCAGCTTCGTTGGGATCTGTATCGCGCAAAAAATTCAGAAGAAGAATTGAGTATGATAAAACCTTACACATCTTCTGAACATACAGCCACTCTTTAAAAACCACCGAACCGGTCCTTTATGGAGGCATTGTAAAAAAAGCCGAGAAAAAATCAGGAACGAGTTCCGGAGAGTGTGGAATGACTTTCATATTTGATTTTGCTAAGGACCCACTCAAAAATAACTTCACATTTTATCATTTCATATTCAGGCCGTCTTTGGCCGTTGCTCAATCGCGAAGTCCTCGAAATAGTTCACTATTCCTGTGGCTTCACTCAATCGCAACGGCCAAATCCAACCTAAATATGAACGGTAACTCTGCGAATTTATTTTTGAGTGAGCCCTAACGATGGCGAAGTCCTGTATGTTGCCTGAATGTCCTCAATAGCAAATAGGGCGGGTTCTGAATCAAAATTTATCAAGAAATGCAGCAGGACTTATTATTTGAGTATTTTTGTATTTCATCAATTCAAGGAGATGTTTGTCTCCTGAAATGATAAATTCCGCATCTGCAGCCAATGCACATTCGAGAATTCTGTTATCATCAGGGTCTTTTTTTACAATGTTTATTCTCTTACCGGAAACAAATAGCTCCCCAAGCTCTTCAATTGCATTCCTGATTTCGTGTGCCACCTTAGAAGGGTATTTAAATTTATTCCCTGATAAAACTGCAACTACTTCATCAAGTATATCCTGTGAAATTGCAAGCCGTATTTTGCCAGAAATGATTTTTCTTAAAATTTCACGTGGCTTCCCACCAAATACAATCGCAGATATTAAAATATTGGTGTCAAGGACGACTGTATACATGCTTATTTTCTACGGAGCTTACGATGTTTTTTAATCTCTCTTGATATATCTGCCTGGGTGAGATTCAGTCCTGATACCTGATTATCTCCAAATTTGAAAATAGCATTCCACCTGTTTTTCTTTTCTATATAAGCTCTCGCTGCCTCACGTAATAGTTCGGATCTCGTCCGTTGCTCTTCTCCCGCTATTTTATCAATTTCTTTTAAAAGCCCGTCTTTAAAAGCAATATTAACAGTAATTGTTTCCATATTGGCCTCCCTGATATTATACAAACATTGTATATGTTATTATCTGTTTGAATAATGTCAAGAAAGAATTTTATGGAGGAACCTTAAAGCTCATCTATATTTTCTTTCTTCATTTAAAAATATTACCCTCTTCGTCGTTTCTACCAAAGCTGCCCGATGTTAGACCTGACAATTCCTCAGTAAGTGCCATAAAAGAGACGCCTGCTTTTTCACCATAGGTTGTCAGATGAGGAGGGAAAAAGGTTTTAACTGAATACCCTTTCTCTTTTAAAAAATTTTCAACCCAGAAGCACGTTTTTTGATTATTCCTATTATGATAAGAAGCAATAGAAAATCTTGGAGCGTATTTTTCCATTGTATTTACAGCACCTTTTAACGCTTCAATTTCAGCCCCTTCAATATCCATCTTTATCATATCCAGGTGCCTTGGTTTTATTTCATTGATCAGACTATCAATAGTAGTGCAGGCGATTATTTTTGAATTTTGATTCTGAGAAATATTATTATCATCAATGCGACAGGAGATTGTCTTATCATTAAACACCCTTAATGGAATTTTTATATTCTCACTCCACACGCCTTTGTTTATAGCAAGTATTTTACACTTAAGATTTTTTGTCCTTTGTTTTAAAATCCTGAAAGAATCTTCAAATGGTTCGAGCGCGATAACAAGACCTTCCTTCCCAACCATTCGTGAAAAAAGAATTGTACAATTTCCGATATGAGCACCACAGTCAATAATAACATCTCCTTTTTGGGGCTTGTATCGTTTAATGTAAGCTGAGTAGGAGCATGGGATATATTTTAACAAAGGGATAGGAATAGTCTTTAATACAATTTCAAAAAATTTATTCTGGTATTTAATTGGCAGTGAATTCAATAAGGAAGAAAGAAGCCCAATAATTTTTATTGTCAAAAATGATTCACTGGCTTTTGTGGTAGTAGGGGATGTCATATGATTTTCGGATCAATTGAATTTTATTATGATTAGGGGATTGATGATATTACTTGCGATAAGACTGTTTTTTGTATGGTGTCAATTTCAATGGTCTCCTTATTAAAATTCCTCTTTTTTTAATATCTTTCACATTCCATAGAATAGCATCAATTATTCCTCTACGCTGTTTTGGTCTTTTTAATA
>JASFHE010000550.1:0-4868 GCA_050123415.1 Desulfobacteraceae bacterium
TTTTACAGCAGGAATTTATCAGGCATAGAGCAAAGACAACGCCGGTAGGTGTTGTTACCCATGCCCTCAGAAAAGGCCAGAGAAAAAAGATAATGATGCTGGAAAATTTCCTGGAAGCTGAAATGGATATGAATACAGTATTGATAATTGGAAACAGTGATACCGGTATTATTAACGGTAAAATGGTTACCCGGCGCGGGTATGAAAGAAAAGAAACAAAGGCCGGATAAAGATGCAGACAAAGGCACTACTTATTGCCGGGGCAGGAAGCGGAACAGGCAAAACAACAGTATCTCTGGGACTCATGGCTGCACTAAAAAGAAATGGTCTGAATGTACAGGGTTTCAAGACCGGCCCTGACTATATCGACCCGAGCCTTCACAGGATAATAACAGACAGGCCGTCCATCAACCTTGATACATGGATGATGCCCCATGACTTTTTGATACGATCATTTGAATCACGGGCTGTAAAGGCTGATATCTCTATTATAGAAGGTGTCATGGGTCTTCATGACGGAAGAGAGCCTGATTCACCTGCAGGTTCAACCGCGGAACTTGCATCAATTCTGGGAATACCGGTTATCCTTGTAATTAATGCAAAATCAATGGCAAGGACCGCGGCAGCAATAATTAACGGGCTGGTGGAGTTTGATAAAAAGCTTAATGTTAAGGGCATTATTCTCAACAATATCGGAAGCCCGAATCATCTGGATATTCTTAAAAAGGCAATATCCGCCTATTGTTCCATACCCGTACTGGGCGGAATTCCGGTTGTAAAGGATATCTCCCTGCCATCCCGACATCTTGGCCTGTTTATGGGAGAAGACGGGGTACTGGAAAATAAAATAGACAGGCTGGCAGAAACCATATCCGAATATATTGACCTGGATAAGCTACTCTCTTTTGCAGGTATTGAAACAGAAGATAAATCTCTTTTTGACACACCATCAGAAAAAGCAAAAAAACGAATCGCCGTTGCCAGGGACAATGCCTTTTGTTTCTATTATGAAGACAACTTTGAGATACTCAGGCATCTCGGTTATGAGATAATTCATTTTAGTCCATTAAAAGACAAATCACTCCCCGAAAATTTTGATATCCTTTATTTCGGAGGCGGCTATCCTGAACTCTACGCAGAAGAGTTATCCAAAAACACTGCCCTGAAAAATTCAATAAGAGAGCAAAGCAACAAAGGGACATACATTTATGCCGAATGTGGCGGGCTCATGTACCTTGGAAGGACCCTGACAGACAGGGATGGAGCAAGGCACGACATGTGCGGATGCATGCCATACGATACTGTCATGAAACAGAGATTTCAGGCACTTGGTTACACGGAAGTTCTTCCTGAAAAAGACTTTCTGTTTCTTAAAAAGTCAAAAGGCTTACGGGGGCACTGTTTTCATTATTCCGAGATGATCATGGATGACAGCGCTGATATTAAATCCTTTTATAAGGGAGCACCTCCTGAAAAGGCAAAGGGATATATGAGAAAAAACACCCTGGTCTCCTATGTCCACCTGCACTTTGCCTCCGGCATCTTGTAAATATAATTTTCTTGACACCCAAAGCCATCAGGCAATATATTTAATCAGCAAAAAGGAGCTTTAAATAAAATCAATCCTGCGCCTTTCCTGGTTGGCCGGTAAAAGGGCCTTATGCTGCATGGCTGAGCGTGGAAACAAAACATGTGATTCGGGGGATATGATGGGACACCAGAAGCTTAGATACGGATTTATCCTGTTTTCTTTAATCGTTTTGTTATGGACTGAAAACACAGTCTGTTCAAAAAACACAGATCATATGCTTAGTTTTAAGCGTCAGACCATCACGGATTCCCAGGGATTTGGCTATGATGTATTTAATATCCTTGTACCCGAGGACTGGAAGTTTTCAGGGCAGGTACAATGGTCAAGCATTATGGGACTGCCCCAGTCTTATCTGACATATCAGGCCAGCAGCTCTGACGGCCTGGCCCGGGTCCAGCGATATCCTGAACAGTCTTTTAACTGGTCTGAAAATCCAGAAATAGTTAACGGGTATCGAATGAACGGGGCAGCAACAGCACCGCCGATGGGGGCTGAAGATTTTATAAGACAGTTATTTTTGCCATCAATCGGTAAACCCAGGGCACAGGTTCTCAAGACAACGCCCATGCCCAAACTGGCAGAACAGAATAAAAAAATGCAGGAAATGCTGCTCCTGCAGATCTACCAGCCCATCTCTCCACTGCCGACAGTTCCACTATTAGACGCTGAGGCAGCACTGGTAGAAACCCAATGTGAAGGAATAAACGAACAGTTCCTCGTGATCCTTCACCGCATATATTCTTCTCAGCCCTCTGTTTTCGGGACTATCCAGTCGGTCTCCTGGATTGCCGAAGTTACTTCCTACCGGGCGCCTGCATCTGACAACGATACCTACGGCCCTGCATTCCAGATCATGTTGCGCTCGGCCCAGATATCTCCCCGCTGGGCAGTGGATTGTACCCGCCTTTCTGCCTATTCTGCCCGCGATATGCTCAGGACCCAGCAGCAGATACACTCACGCATGCGCCAGATCGGACAGTCTCAGTCAGAAGTAAGTGACATGATTATGGATGGCTGGGAAAAGCGGAATAAGATTATGGACGGGGTACATGATCGTTTCAGCGACTATATGAGGAGTTCGGAACGCTACCATGATCCAATACAGGACATGGAGGTCGACGTCCCCAATATTTACGAAAATGCCTGGACCAATGGATCGGAATATGTCTTTTGTGACAACCCGAACTTTAACCCAAACCAAACCGGCAGCACTCAAAACTGGACACAGATGGAACGGGTTCGCTGATTATTTTTATAAGTCTCTTTGGGACTCTATGATATAACAAGCCAAAAATATGGTTCAAACATGGTTACATCAGCTAATAATAACCTGACGAACATTCCGGCAGACTCTATCCTGAACTCCATCTCATCCCATATAGCCATACTGGATAAAAACGGTGTCATCCTGCAGACAAACAGGGCATGGCAGGAGTTTGCATTATCAAACAATGTCATGATGCGTCCGGATATGACAGGAGTCAATTACCTTTCACTGTGCGATAATACGGAAGGAGACTCATTTCCTGAAGCAAGGGAAGTATCTGATGGCATAAGGGCTGTAATAGCCGGAAAAATCGAGGAATTTGTCAAGGATTATGCCTGCCATTCAAGGTCAGAAAAAGGATGGTTTTATATGCGTGTTACCAGACTTAATTACAAAGGGCCGCTAAGGGTGGTTGTTGCCCATGAAAATATTACAGCACTCAAACTGGCTGAAGAGGCCTTAAAGGATCGCAAAAGGGAACTGATCCGGAAGGCGGAAGATCTGGATGAACTTAATGCAGCACTCAGGATACTCCTTAAACAGAGGGATAAAGACAAAAAGGAACTGGAAGAGAAGATCATATCCAATATTAACCTGCTTGTTTTACCATGTCTTGAAAAGATAAAAACAAGCACATCAAAAGCAAGACAGAAGGGGCAGATTAAACTGCTGGAAGAGCACCTTGCAGAGGTTACTTCTCCACTCCTTAAAAACATATCAATAAAACACCGTTCACTGACACCCAGGGAAATAATGGTAGCAAACTTTATTAAAAACGGGAGAACAAGCAAGGAAATTGCAGAGATTATAAATATCTCAATTGATACGGTTGATTTCCATAGAAAAAATATAAGAAACAAACTGGGCCTTACCAATAAAAAAGGCAATCTCAGGTCCTTTCTACTTAGCCTGTCAGAGTAGTTGTTTTATACTACCATTTTAACCCCATTTAACACTCATTGGCAGCATAATCATCTTCAGAGATAATACTTGTTATTTCAGGTCCTATTTAAACCTTAAAAATGGGAGGTGTATTATGTTATACAGCATGGCAAATTTGGGAAATGACAAACTGGAAAAAATTAAAGCCCTGGAAAAGGATATTGGAAAAACAATGATTGCTTTTTCCGGCCAGGATTTAAAACCAACTGATCTGTCAGAGGATCAACTGGCAAAGATCAAAACCCTTGAAGACAGCACAGGTCTTGTGCTGGTAGCAGTAGCATAACTTTTTTATTCTTCTTCTCGTTCCCACGGTCTCAGTGGGAACGTTTAATTTTGACGCTCTGCGTCGCCTCTCTGAGAACAAAAGGGAATATTTATGGTCTGCAGGCACGAGGCATGGTTTCATTACAATTGTGTATCCCGAAATAATATGCAGGTATCCTGAAGATTATTGTAACAGTTTGAGCTGCCGACGATGGAAGCCATTTTGCTGCACCCTGCAAAATGGTCAGTACCATTTTACATTAACACTCAAATCAGCCCTTGATATTTTCTATCTTCTCATTCCTACGGTCTCCGCAGGAACCAGAGGAGAGTTCAAGTAAAATCACATTTAAATTGTAATTTTGCATTGCAATTTTACAATACAAATGTATCATTGCACTCATAAAAAAGTATCAAATATCTCGATTACTTCAAGTACCGGATTATTCTTTTTTCCTTTTTGGTCCTCGCGGTGTTGGAAAAACCACATATCTACGTGAAGTTTGCCCGGATGCCATTTTTTTAGATCTGCTTGAATCCTCACTGTTTCTGGAATTGTCCCAAAACCCGGGGGGACTGGAATCAATGATTGGAACGCGCCCTGAAAACACATGGGTAGTTATTGATGAGATACAGAAAATTCCTGCCCTTCTGGATGAAGTTCATCGACTGATGGAAAAAAAAGGCTGGAAAGTGGCTCATCTGCCAGAAAGCTCCGACGCGGAGGTGTTAACCTTTTGGGCGGCCGTGCAGTTACCAGAAACCTTGATACCTTTTCCTTCAGGGAATTAGGAAAACAGT
>JASFHE010000551.1:0-4867 GCA_050123415.1 Desulfobacteraceae bacterium
TACAATTTCCGCGGATACTCCATTCCGAACCAACGTCGATGTTTTCATGCGCAGTCCCTCCTTTTGGCTTTTGGGTAGCATGAAAACATTATAATAGGTGTTTTAGCATTTGCCAAGCCCCTAAGTATCCCCTTTGCGCTTTTAATATCTTCCTTTATAAAATTCGCGGACCTTTCAATCTGTTCCCTTATGTCATCTACAGGAAGTTCATATATTTTTTCCACACCGTTAGGTCCTATCCTGGCTGGCACTTCAAAGGCCATTGAATCAAGATCATCCGAAGGATCGATCAGGTTATATTCTTTGTCAATAATGGAGATAACAGTCAAACGCGCCTTGAAGGATATTCATATTATAAACCGTCTGGATATTGCCAGTAATGGTGAGGAGGCCCTGGAGTTTCTGAAAAATGTATTAAATCAAAAACCTGTCAAAACCTATTATTGTAAACGATATGATGAGAATGATAAGAGAAATTCTTGATAAACACACATCCCCTTCCGAAATAGAGGCTTGATGCATTCTTTTAAAAATACCATCTTGACTTCCGCAATAAACCAGCAGGAGTCGAGATGGCAATCGACACAACCCTCCCGGGACTAATGTCGCTGATAAAGGATTCCGTCTTTTATATGGTTATTTCTTCTGATACCACTTACCGCTTTCGTCTTTAAGCCATTCTCCCGGATCAGCCTTTTCCACAATCTGTTTTGCTCTTCTTTCACCTACTTTTTGTGCGGTAGTGTTCTGTTTTTTTGCTATGGCCTCATACACTTTTGCCCTGTCGTTGTTTTCCGCCTCCACCACATCTTCTTTTTCTTTTTTATTGCCGACAAACTCAAGAAAGCCAAGGTTGTTCTCGCCAACAATGCCTTTGTTTTTCAGCTCAACTATAACTGGAAGCCTTTCCTTTATTCTTTCTTTTATCCCCTGTGAAAAAGCGGTGGTTGCAGACAGCAGAATAACAGATATAATCATCATTAATGAACAAAATGTTGCTCTTTTCATTTTTATCTCCTTTCCTGGATCGATATAAACAGTATAGATATAATTCAAATCCGTAAGTCTAGAGTTTTTCTTCAGCATCATCGATGTCACCGAAGAAGTCGTCCAAATCTTTGTCTATACGAACATTTATATCTATCGTTATATGAATTGGTTCGACAACAACAGAATGACTGGTTTCAACAGGTGCCACTTCTATCTTATGTTTTGTATTGCATGCATTAAAAAATGAAAGTAGCACTGTGATAATAAATACCCTTAAAAGCATTTTTGCCATGATTCTCTCCTTAAGTATGGTACATGCTAATAGACAACTTTATTTATTAAAAACTCAAAATATCTTCAGAAAAAATGGATAAATGTTATTCAATCATATCCAATGCATCCCCATAGTTCAAGAGTTCATCAAAGGGAATACTGAAATTTAAATCTATTCCAAATCCTTTAAAAGTAGATCCATTTTTGGTTGAATCAACCCGGATAAATCTTCCGAGATTATCGCTGTACTCAAAAGGTAGGTTGTTAACAGGTTTTCCATAGAGATAAAGTTTCATCTTTAGATCATCTCCATCGCTATTCAAATCAATTTTAACAGTATCATATATAAAATCCTTTAATGCTTCAGCAACTATCTCTATCTGTGCACTTTCTTTGGTCTCCTGCTCTATGGCATTGGTAAGAATTTCCGTGTTTTTAATTTTGATTTTACCACCTTGACCCGGAATTGAGGAAAGAAATCCGTTTTTAAAAATGATATGACCCGTTGAATAATGTAGTGGGATTTTCCCATTGAGCGTTCCCTCACCGGTAGCGTTAACAGCTCCCAGTTGCGCAAGGACTTTGGTTAGATCAAGCCTGTCACAAAGGAGGGTTAACTCATAGTCATCCTTTCCGGGAACAATTTTAAATGATGGAATATTAATATCACCATCACACCATTTGAAGCTGCCATGCTCTATTAACAGAGATGATGACCCGTCCAATGTAAAATCAACTATAAAATCATTTGCCAGTATTTTATTAAAAGTAATTTTATCGATTTTTAATCTTTGCCCGGAGGGACTTATTATATTAATCAAATCATTAAGCTTGAGATTTAATGATATATTCTCAAGGCTCAGATTTTCCTCAATATTACTTATATTTCCCTCATCAATTGCGAGGTTCAGACCTGATTCAAGTTTTGTTTTTGTAAAGTTTACATAAGCATCGGTTTTCAATTTGCCCTTAAATACATACCCTTTTAATTCAGGCACTATTTTTCCCATTTCGATTTTTGAATCAGGTATATATTCAGGGATATCGATGTTGATTTTACCATTGGTAAACGGGGAGTCCAATGCAGTATTCCCGAACAGTCTTATATCCATACCAGGAAATAGTGGATATAGAGCATTACCCTTAAATGAAATCTTATTACCCTTTAAAGATATTACAAAATTAAGAGGCCTTATTGAGTAATCCTTGTATCTTATTCTATCAACAGATAATTTGCCATAACGCAGATTCTCATCAAAGGGCCATATCACAGGTAATTCTCCGGTAATTCCCTTTAAGCTTAGTTGCTCATCCGGCATGGATATCGCCCCTTTTTCAAACAGGGTCTGCCCCTTTACATTGAAACCTTTTACCGGATCATATTGCATAAGCCCCTTTACCAGGTAATCAGGGATATTTGCACTAGTATCACTATCTTTAAATAAGATTGATTTACCATCTATTAAAAATGAAGAAAGATAACTGCTTCTATTATCTTTTTCCTGTCTGATATCTCCTTTGATAGAAAACACTGGTGCTGAAAAATTCATTTTATCAAGATTCGCTTCAATATTTTTCAATTTGAATAGGTATGATCCTGAAAATTCTCCTTTATTATATTCCACTTCGGCATGGAATTCGGGAGAAAGTGTGGTAAAAACCATATTATTATAAAGGGTTGTAAAGGAAGGGCTACTATTCCCCTTTGTAATGGCCTTTCCATTCACCTGTACTTTTAAAGATTCAATACTGTTATCTCTATCCAGTGAAATATCCCATTGAATTGCTTGTGCTTCTTCATTTGTCATCAGTTTGGTTATGGCTTTCACCTTTGCTTTCTGGCTTCCTTCAAATAAATTTGCAGTTCCGGATAACTTTAGTATTATTGGTAAGGTTGCATAATCTGAGAAAAAAGAAGAGGTTTCATATTCCCAATGGGCAATATCTTTTGAAGTGATAGATATATCGATTGGTTGTTCGCTACTCTCCAGAGGATTCGGATTTTTTAAAATAATACCTGAATAATTAATTGAAGTATTATCCAATTTGAATGATGCCGAAATATCAGAAATGAAAGCCAGTTTTGGAGAAATGTTTGCACTGGCCCGGATATCAGCGTTACCTTTAAAGTCAATGGGTATTACCTCATTAATAATATCTTTAAAAAAATGTAATGGGAGTTCATTGGTTTTTAGATCTACCTTAATTTTATTATCGATACCGACTTTACCCCTGGCTGTTATTTCGTGACCGGAGGGATATATTCCAAGGTTAAATTCTTTGGGCAACATGTATTGATTAAAGGAGGTCGTAGCTAGATCAAATGGGAAACTTAAGTTTTTATCATTAATCTTTAAGGATACAATTGAATCTGATACTAACATTTTTTTAATTGTAAAAGGTGTTGATGATGTATTATTCTTTTCGGCCTTGTTGTTCTCATTTTTAAGGAGCCCTTCCAGACCTGCAATTGATAAATGATTATTTTCATACTCAAGGTTTAACGAGATTCCATTCAAGGAGATATTTTTAACTTGTCTATTAAAAAGACCTAAAAGGGAGTACTTTATTTTAATAGAGTCAAGGTTAAGGCCTTCTTTTTGCCCCTTTCCAATTTTTATATCACTTATTTCAATGATATTTATCCCGATTTTTTTAATCTTCATTGAGATTGTGTCAATCCCATTATCATGTGCGATTTCAGGTATTAATTTTGATTCGATATACTTGGGTGCGAATAGGAAAAAACATACTACAGTTGATAGGCCTATGAAAAGTAATGAAAAGATAATTATTATGGAAACGGTTATCGTACGTTTATAGATCATATAATATCATTTTATTAATGATAACTGCAGGGAATCCTTTGCCCTGTCCTTTCTTCAATCTCGCACATCATTTCGTCGCATGGGAGCACCCTGTAGTGATCATTTGCGCATATATTGAATACCTGGCCATCATCCCCTTCCAGCCTGAATTCAACACAGCTCTCCCCGGGGTACTTGAAAAATATGTCCCTCAGTTCTTCCAGATACTGTTTGTTGATCTTTTTTTCATCAAGCTCGAATTTTATTACCTTAACCGATTTCTGCCTCCTGACTTCCAGGGACTCCACTTCTTTGGCGATTATTTTTGCCCTTTTATCGCTCAGTTCGGCAATACCGGTTATAAGCAGGGGATCATCTCCTACGAGCAGGTGTGAAAAGTTTGTAAACGCCTCAGGGAAAAAGACGGCTTCTGCCGATCCTGTCTGGTCTTCAAGGGTAACAACTGCCATCCTGTCGCCCCTTTTTGTCCGTTTCATGCTGACACCGGCGATCACTCCTGCTATCTTTACCTCCGAACGGTCATCAAGCTCAAGCATTCCCTGGATACTGGAGGTAGTAAACAGCTTAACCGCCTGCCTGTATTCATTGAGCGGATGCCCTGTAATATAAAATCCGAGAGATTCCTTTTCTTTTTTCAGTTTTTCTTTATCGCTCCATTCATCCAGCTCAGGAAACTGAAAAAGGGACATCATTCCTTTATTTTCATCCTTCATAGTGCTGAAGATGGTAAGCTGGTTCGGATCATGGTTCGCGCCGGCCATCCTGATAACATCATC
>JASFHE010000552.1:0-4859 GCA_050123415.1 Desulfobacteraceae bacterium
TTTTCGTAGTCCCTTTAGAGCGTTAGTTGATGAAGCTAAATCGATCCAATTATCAGGAAAAAAACGACAACAAAACTGGCCAATCCTCATTCATTTTTTTACCTCCATCATGTGATATGATGGAACTATATGATATCATAAGGTAATTGTCAATAGAATCAAGTTAGCGCTTATGGGGTAGACCCCTGTGTCTACCCGCATAAAACCTGTATAACAGCAACCACCCTCACGCATTGTCAACGCCCAATACCATTCATTTTATCCAGACATAAAAAACCGGGCAGGCACAGGGGCCTGCCCAATTTCTAATACGGTTTTCAGGTAGGCAACAGAAGGCAGGTCGGGTTTTAACCAGATATCATTAAAATAATGCTACTTCTTCCGGCTTTATTAATTCCTTCACGCAAAATTCAGGCATCAATTCATTTCCTTCCGCGTCAGCCTGTCTCTGTAGTCTGACGGTGTGGTGCCCACCATACTTTTAAAAACATCATTAAAGGCGGACTTGGAGTTAAACCCCATGGCAAAAGCGATTTCCAGAATTGTATTATGGCCGAAGGCCGGATCGCCAAATGCCTGCTTGACTGCTTCAATCCTGTAGCTGTTGACAAAATTTTTAAAGTTCTGCCCCAGGCAGGTGTTAAGGGCATCAGTGATTGTCCTTTTGGGCATCCTGACCTCTTTTGCAAGCCCGGCCAGAGACAGGGACGGGTTTTGATAAGCCTTCTGATTGATCATGTACTTCTGAAGTATTCTGCACTGATCAGTGAGTTGTTGTTCATCTTCCGGCCTGATCCCTCCGGCCAGTCCCCCTGCCGCAGGATTCGGTTCGAGAAGGGACAGGACCTGTTCTGCCTGTTGAATAAACCTCTCCCTGTCAGGTATGGTTTCATAATTTTCAATATAAACGGCATTTCGCTCTTTCCCCGGTATCACCATGACCGATGACGGTCGGCGGCTCAAGAAATAGGCTGTATCCAGCAGCTGTTCTTCAATACTGTACACATCAGCCTGAACCACCTCTCCTGTGGCAGATGCAAAGGAAATCATTTTTCCGGGAAGCGGAACAAAGGTAGCCGGCCTGTGTATCCCGCTTTCGTCAATATATACAAGGCTTTTCCAGAATTGCGCCTGCTGGTGCGCAGCATGGATGACCGCAGCGCCGCTCAGGTCTTTTAAATTTATCAGGAGGTGGTCTATCATCCTTTCGGCTGCCGGTACCCCGATCTGTGGTTCAGTCAGGCCCTGGCTTTGGGCAGGGATAACCACCCGGTTCTCCTGCCCGGTAAATGTCTCTTCCGGTTCGGGACGTTCTTTTGTCCCAATATCAAACAGCCCGTGCCGCCACTTTAATCCCCATTTACGGTAAAGCCTGACGGCCTCCCCCAAATAATCCCCGGCCTTTTTTTCATCTCCGCTCTTTTTAAAAACCTTTCCAAGGCCCTCACAGGCCAGCGCCTGTTCAAACAGAAAACCGTTTTCTTTAGCTGCGGACACAGCGTCCTGATAAGCATCTACTGCCCCTGGGCTGCCCTTCATCCGCAATGAATCTCCCAGGGCCAGGCAATACTTGCTTTTATAGATCGCGCTGTTATAGGAGGCATATCTTTTAAGTCTTTTCAGGTGTCCTTTGATCCTTTTGGGGTTTCTGTTCAGGTTGATGTCGGTAAGTACACTCAAAAAGAGAAAATAGATGGTTAAGAAACTGCGGTTTTGTAATTCAATCCTTTTTCTAATAGCGTGTAGAATATCGCCCGCAATGTCCAGTCTGCCGCAGTAAAAGGCGATGAAGAATCTGTACAGATATAAGGTTTCCTCTGAAAAACTCACTGTCCGGGTATTCGGGTCGGTTTCATCAAAACAGTCGCCCCTGATAACCCATGGGTTTGATACCCCCTTTTCAAGGTTGCTAACAGCCTGTTCCATAAAGTTCAGCATGGACATCACAAACCGGTTGTTAAGGCGATCGATCACTTTCTTTTTCTGGTCAATTTTCTGCCTGATAACAGTGAAAGGTATATAGCCGATGATCATGCGGTGCATGCCGTACAGCACATTGTAGCTGTAATATTGATGATCTTCCATGCGCAGGCAGAACCGCTCCGTGTTTTCCATTATCCGGATATTTTCATTAAGCGGCTTGTCCCACGGGTCCATGAACAGGTTGATCTGGGTTATCTCTTTGGTCCTGTACCGGTCATCATCAATATTGCGGCTGATTTCCAGGGCAAGCTTACTAAGCCTGCGCCCCCATTTGACCGTGTCGGTCAGGACATTTAGAATCTGCCCAAAGACAATATAACAGGCCGGGGATTCCTCCATGTTGCCGTGTTTAAGGCTCAGGTTGAGTGCTGTGGTGGTAACCAGGGGCAGGAGTTTTTTAGAGGGAGAGACATAGGCAATCCCTCCCAGTGCATTCAACGATTGAACCGCCCTGTAGGCGTTTGTGCCGGGAGTCATCCGCTTTTGCTTAAGGGGCTCCTTCCGGCATAAAATAAACCGGACCCAGGTTTTAAGGATTGCCCACAGCACTGTCAGGTTAGAGGGATTTTTAGGTATCCTCACATCCAGGTGCTCCAGAATCCTTAGCCCTGCATCAAGGGCCTTCTCCTCCTTTTCCTGTGCCTGAAAGGTGAGGACCTTCACCATCTCGATCTCCAGCCTGTCGGAAAAGGATGCTGTGCAGGATTCCGCCTCTGCAAATATTCTGTCTGCCATACTGAAATCACCTGCCAGGTAGGCGCACTCTGCAAGCTGCCCGCAGAACCGGATAGCAAGTTCATAGTCATCCGCCCAGATATCCCCCGGAAAGCAGGTTTTGCCCCGATGAAAATAATCCAGGGCCAGTTCATAGGCGGATTGGCTTCGTGCCTGTTCGCCTGCCTGAAAATAGATTTGGGCCATCTCTTTTTTAACTGCCGGGTCTGTAATGGTGTGTGAATAAAAACCATAGTGATGGCAGACCTTAAAAATATTTTTTTTCAGATCGTCCCTATGCTCATCTGCCAGAAAAAAGCTGACCAGCCGCCTGTGGATCTCAAGGGCTTCCAGAATCCTGTCATGAGCAAAGACCAGTCCATCCTGTGTGTTATGCAGAAAACCCAGCCGGATTGGTTTCCACAGCAGGGCGTCTATTTTATTCCGGTCAAACCCTGAAGCTGCCTCCAGAAGAGGAACGGTTATATCACTGTGAATACATGCGGCATGTTTGAGCAGGATCAGACTCTCAGGCTCCAGGCTCTTTATCCGCCTGATAATCAGGTCAGCAACATTATCGGTAAATCCCATGCCTGAGATATATGAAATGTCGTAAACCCAGTCTTTGTTATTTTTTGAAATAACACCCTTTTCCATCAGTTCATCCAGCATCTGGGTCAGATAAAAGGGATTGCCCGCTGTCTTTTGGTGGCAGATATCAGCCAGAGGGCTCAGGTCACGGTCTGTTTCAAACCGGGCCTTTAAAAGCCCCCGGATGTCCCGCCTGGTAAGCCCGGACAGTGACAGGCAGAGGCTTGTCTCCTGTTTCTGATACAGGGAGATGGTCTGATCCAGGTTTGTGTTCTGCTCCGATGCTTCATTGCGAAAGGCCATGACCAGAAGAAGACCCTGTGGAAGGCCGTTGGTAACCAGGTACCTGAGAAAGCCGTGGGAGGCAGGGTCCATCCACTGGACATCATCCAGAAAAAATATCAGGGGCCTGCGCGGAAAGATAAATGACTCCAGCAGAGACAGCAACCTGAGGTTGGAAGAGGTGTTATCCGGTATTTCAAGCTGAATTCCGGAAGC
Organism: Desulfobacteraceae bacterium; assembly: GCA_050123415.1. Taxonomy (GTDB): domain Bacteria; phylum Desulfobacterota; class DSM-4660; order Desulfatiglandales; family HGW-15; genus JAAZBV01. Next base: position 3,787 of record JASFHE010000552.1, read on the forward strand.
AGGTACATCTTCAAAAAGATAGCAAAGGGCGGGTACAAGGTTCAGCAGAGGGGCAAGGTCTTTTTCAAGATTCCGGCGGATTTTATTTTTCAATCCCTCCCTGCCATCGGGATTCTCCGCAATCGCTTTTTTGACCAGCAGATTAATTGACCCGGTTATGGGCGCAAAAGGGGTGCTGTGCAAAAGCGTGTCCCCCTTGCCGTGAAAAAATATGGCCCCGGCAGCCTCCGCATCAACTCCAAACCGGTTGACCAGGGAGGTCTTTCCTGACCCGGCCTGTCCTGAAATAAGGACTGCCCCGGAACTCCCTTTTTGAACCTGTTCAAATGTTTGTTTAAGCTTGCCCAGGTCGTTTTTTCTACCAAAGAATCTGTCCATGGATATCCAGCTTTAGCATCAACTGAAAAAAGTGCTCAGAATTAACGTTCCAGTCCGATTTAAAAACATGCATACCATCAGCCGTCTTTTTATGCAAGCAATTGTTTTAATTTAATAAATTTAACGACACCGACGTCCGAAAACCTGCACAACGGCATTTTTTGCCCGGGAAGGTTTTTGCAGGAATCCGGTCGATGGAATCGATTTAATGGATTAGGGTGACGGAAACCTGAATCGGAAGTCAGTGATCAGAGATTATAAAAGATAAAAAGCTTAAAAACAGTGAACCACGAAACATCCGCCGTCGCTAAAGCTATGGCGGGACAGGCAGCGAACCACACGAAAAAAGGCATTAATAAAATAAATGCTTTTATTCGTGTCAAAAAACATTAACGCACAAAACAACAATAATGAATTGTTCAACGATATATAGAATCAAAGGTCTGTATCCGTCATTCCCGCGGACAGACTGTGTCGTAATTAATTTCTGGATTGACAGGTTATCGTTTTTCGTAGGGTGGTGTTTTACACACCACCTTGTAGAAGCAAGGTATACCTTGCTTCTACATAAAAACTGGCCGGGAATAAATCCCAATACTGTTGACTTAAGAAAAATAAGCAGGTATGGCGACTTAATCGTCATTCCCGCGCAGGCGGGAATCTATTTTTGAAATAAAAACCAATACAAATGGATG
>JASFHE010000553.1:0-4844 GCA_050123415.1 Desulfobacteraceae bacterium
CCAATCCTCATTCATTTTTTTACCTCCATCATGTGATATGATGGAACTATATGATATCATAAGGTAATTGTCAATAGAATCAAGTTAGCGCTTATGGGGCGGCCCCCTGTGGCCGCCCGGCTTTTTTATCAACCTGTTTGATTTCCTTTTATAAATGGAATATAAATCAGCTCTATATATAGATACAAATTAAAGGAACAAAGGAATGCCAAACAAAAAAAAAGCAGTAGTATTATCAAGCGGCGGTGTTGATTCCACAACAGCAATGGCAATTGCCGGAAACCGGGGCTTTGCTCTGTACAGTCTTTCATTCAATTACGGCCAGAGGCATTCCTTTGAACTTGAATCCGCCCGAAAGGTCTCGGCCTTTTTTAATGTAGATGACCATATGATAATAGATATAGATCTGCGCAAAATAGGAGGCTCATCACTCACATCTGATATGGATGTACCCAAGGGGCGAGAGGAACAGGAAATGGCAGAAGGCATCCCCATAACCTATGTCCCTGCCAGAAACACCATATTCCTTTCATATGCCCTTGCCAGGGCAGAAGTTCTTGAATCCGGAGATATATTTATAGGAGTAAACGCGGTTGATTACAGCGGATACCCGGACTGCCGGCCTGAATACATAGAGGCATTTGAAAAAATGGCAAACCTTGCCACAAAGGCAGGAGTGGAAAAAAGGACAAAACTGAAAATCCATACTCCCCTCATTAAAATGACAAAGGCCGAGATAATCCTGTGCGGACATAAACTGGGGGTTGACTATTCCATGACCCACAGTTGTTATGATCCGTCACCGGAAGGCTATGCATGCGGAAGTTGTGACAGCTGTATTTTGAGAAGAAAAGGTTTTAAAGAAGCAGGAATACCAGATCCGACAAATTATAAAGAATAAAAAATCAGGGCATGCATACCTTTTCAATTATTCAAGACCCATTTCGCAAACTTCCCATTTTCTCATCTGACGATGGAAAAACCGATCCGTAATGACTGATCACGTTCTTTATAATTTATCAGACTTTCCGCAAGCGAATAATTATACTGAACATGGAAAAACAGATCAAAATTATTCTTCAGCAATTTTGAAACCGGATAGCTCAAATCGGTCTGAACCGATACACCCTGTTCGGCAACACGCAGTTGTGTGGAGCTTACAATCCCTCCAACCTTCCCAAATTTCACCTCAAATTCGACATTGCCGCGGTAATCATCAAGGTCCGGATTGTCGACTTCACTATTATTAATATAGGCTATAAGTTTTGGACTGATTTGCAGTCCCAGTTCCGAATCCGTATCATAAAAAAGAAAGATCGGCTTGAAGTATACAGTATTAGTGCTGCGTGAGGACTCTCCTCCCCGGCCGTTTGACTCGTGTTGAAAACCACCTTGAAAAAAGAGACCTTTCATCCATTCGGGACGGGTTGACCAGTTGCTGGTCAGATAAAACACTTCAGGCTTGTAGCTGGTATCCTCAAAAGGCGCGGAGTCGGAAGAAAGGTCCCAGAAGGATGTCTGGGTGTAGGCAAAATTTACTCCGCTCAACCACGGATACCGCTGAGACAGAGAACCTGCCGGGTTGATCGGTCGATATTTGAAACTGATCTGAAATTTACTTTCCGACGGATCTGTGCCGACCAGGAAATACATAGGCTCATAGGCAGAAAAGTTTACTACGTATGGCTGATAGAGAGAAAAAAGACTTTCAAGCGAAGGACAATCCTCATTTATGGTTTCCTGTTCAGCACCGGCCAAAACCTTTTCCTGTGCAGACTTCTCACCCAGTATATTGATCAGCACTTCTGAGTTCGGAAAGTCAGCCAGGGAGATATCCATCACACTATGATAAAGGCTGGGCAGTACGACATTGTATTCCTTGGTTAAAAATTCTCCCGGTTGTAACATTGCATCCGGAGAACTCACGGTCTCAACCGCAGTCACTAACACTGATTTTCCGTCGGTGCCCTGAATACGCAATGAGAGGCTGTCCGGTAAAGTAACCTCTTTAGCCTCCTGACTTTCATTATAAAAGTAGGCTTTTAACAGGACCGTCTCCCCTGCCCTGATATTAAGCTGCGGGAAACGCAGGATAGTGGTCACACCGTCATCAGCGCTGCTGCCCGGGCAGAACAGCAGTATAAATGTCAATAGCAATACTATTTGAACACGAACCGACTGAAGGAAAACATCACGTCTCATATTCAACCTCTTATATGCAATTGTTAAAAAAACTGATGGATTTCCATATTACTTTCTTTAGTCAATTTTTCATAAAATATATTTTGATTAGTGCCCATTCTTTTAAACTGACTCATGAACTATAACATTAAAATGAATATTGCGAAACATCCTGTGAGTCAGAAACTAGCCGTTTTCCTGTTAATTGTTCATTGATAACTGTTAAAGGCCAGCCAGCTCAAATTCAATTGACATCATACTGTATATTTCTGATAATGCCTGCGACCTATCAACAGATTCATCTTTATATTGTTTATATTTGCCTTCTTGTATTTTTATACCCCGGTGTTTTTGTAGATTTTATTATTGGGAGAGGGGATGCGCTCATAATTGATAATAAACTTTGGCAGGTAGATGATAAAAACAGCCTAAATATAAAAGTATGGAAAACAATATCAGTTTCAATGAAGTTTCGTTAAAGAGCCGTATAAACAATAGAATAATATTGCACCTTCTCTATAGAAAGGTTAATGAGCTTGATTTATTAGAGAGAATTGTTGATGATGAGTCTTAAAAAATGTCTATATATAGAAACTTTTCAGACAGGCGAAAAATGCAAAAATGTTTAAATATAGACATAATAAAGTGTCTAAATATAGACATTTGTTAAACCGGCTCTAAACCGGTTAATAATATGTTCGGTTGAAATTTAAAATGACATTGATAAAATATATCAAATATATCTCAGGCATTTTATTTCTCTTCATCATAGCAATAGCTTTTTATTGGCAATTTAGTCCCGATTTTAGATTTCTGGTCCTACATAAAGGTGTATGGCAAAAGAAACCATTATATGTAAAAGCTGCATTTATGTTCGGTGCCGAAGTTGGGAATGAAAAAGACCGGGTTATAGGTGGTCTTCAGTATGGTGCACCATTGCTTGGTGCAGTAATGACAAACCAGAATAACCTTGCACAAGAATTAATAGACAGAGGATCTTCGGTAAACTCATTATATGATGAAGGGTATAGTTTATTAGGATACTGTATTGTAAATGATAGGCTTGAAATGGCAAAACTATTATTAGCAAATAGAGCAGATCCGGACCTTAAAACATTTTATGGTACACCAAAAGAATTTGCTGAAAAAGAAGGGAAAAAAACTTTCATTGAATTACTCAATAAAGTACAAAAGAAACCGAACCACACGCTAAACTAAGACTGGCTACCATCTTGCCGAATCGGCCGTTTGTGGTTAGCAGAAGAAGTGCTTTTAATAATCTTATAAGGTTAGCACCGCCAGCTTGTTAGCGTAAACGTTCTGTAAAAATGATAATTGACTAAAAGTATATAATCATGATATACATACTCCTATGGTAAAATCCAAAAAAATATTAGATGATTGCACTGGTTTTGAATGGGACGAGGGCAATATAATCAAAAATTGGGACAAACACGATGTATCAATGATTGAATGCGAGCAAATTTTCTTTAATAAACCATTAATAGTCAAAAGAGACAAAAAGCATTCAAATTTTGAAAACAGATATTACGTGCTTGGGCGAACTAATATGGATCGCTTACTTTTTGCAGTATTTACTGTCCGCAAAAATAAAATAAGAATAATATCTGCACGTGATATGACTGATTCAGAAACAGAAAGGTATGAGAGATGAAAAAGAAAATACCAAAATTTAAAACTGAAGGTCAGGAAAGAAAATTCTGGAAAACCCATGATTCTACAGAGTATATTAATTGGGATGAAGCCGAAGAAGTCACTTTACCTAAGCTTAAACCATCTACAAAAACTATTTCAATCCGGCTTCCTGAGTCTCTGCTTGAAGAATTAAAATTACTGGCTAATAAGCGAGATGTACCTTATCAATCTTTATTAAAAATATTTCTATCCGAACGAATTGATTCAGAGATGCATCGATAAAACAATATAATTAATATTCAAAATAAAAAGGCAAAGCAAAATCATATCAGGTGAAACAGGTGCTTTTAGCTTTAGACAGATTGGAGGTAAATCATAAAGCGTAAAGCGGGACGCTGTTTAATAATTTAATTGACATACCTTTAAAATTTGTATAGATACATTGCATGCCAAGAACAGCAAGATTAGATGCCCCCGGTTTACTGCATCATGTAATGATCCGGGGAATAGAGGGGTGTAAGATATTTCGTAACAATAAAGATCGTAAAGATTTTATTGAGCGACTTGAAAAACTATGCCCTGAGATGCAGATAACCTGTTATGCCTGGGCATTTATGTCTAATCATGCCCACTTTCTTTTTCGTACAGGAAGCAAACCATTAAGTACATTCATGAGACGCCTGCTTACCGGTTATGTGATTACCTTTAATCGCAGACATAAACGAAAAGGGCAACTGTTCCAGAATCGTTATAAATCAATAATATGTCAGGAAGACACTTATCTTTTAGAGCTTGTCAGGTATATACATTTGAATCCGGTTCGAGCAGGAATTGTTAACTCTCTTGAAGAATTGATAAATTTTAAATACAGTGGCCATTGTGCTTTGATGGGACACATGGCAATTGAATGGCAGGATGCAGACTATATCCTTGGTTGTTTTGGGAAATATAAAAATAAAGCCAGACAAAAATATGAGTTATTTATTGAGGAGGGTTTAAAATAGGGT